>WGLZ01000021.1 GCA_016471375.1 Cyanobacteria bacterium RI_101 | reverse complement strand
TTTCAGGTGTTTTGTCTTGTAACATTTTCTTAATATTTAGCCTTTAGTTAAACAAGCCTCAAAAAAGCTAAGAAGCTTGCTACAAAAGGCTTTTACTCCCTTTTATTTGTGTTAAGTGTTGTAAACTTGCGCTTGCCCTGGTTAAATTAATCCTCTTGTTGAAAACTCAAAAACAATCCCCCGTCAGCGCCGTTAAGGTTCGCAACACCGTCTCGGCGTGATCTTTGACCTTTACCTTGGGCCAAATGTGGGCGATTTCCCCCTGGGGATTAATCAGAAACGTGCTCCGCAAAATTCCTAGGTATTCCTTACCCATGAATTTTTTCAGCCCCCAGGCGCCGTAGGCTTCGGCTATAACGTGATCCGGATCGCTCAGAAGCAGGATCGTTAACTCTTTTTTCTGGATAAACTTGCCGTGACTGTCCAGAGAATCGGGACTCACCCCCGCCACCTGGGCGCCGAGTTGGGCAAAGGCTTCCCGGCGCTGGCTAAACTCTTGGGCCTCCGTCGCGCAACCGGGGGTATTGTCCTTGGGGTAAAAGTACAGAACCAGCCAACTCCCGGCAAAATCCGTCAGGGAATAGGTTTGGCCGTCCGCGGCCGGCGCCGTAAAGGGGGGCGCCGCTAGACCGGGGGAAAGGGCGTTAGCCATAGTGGAGGGGAATAAAAAGGAAGGGAATGAGGGTTAAGGCGAAGAGCGCCAACAGTTGCGGTTGAGAATAGGTTTTGACCAAACTATCGGAAAGCGCCGGTTCAATGAGGCTATTAATACGGGTTAAAAACCGGTGTTGGCGCTGATGGAAGGGAATGGCCAGGGACGGCTCAAACAAATCCCCTAAAGGTTGATGAATGGCTTGGTTAACAAAGGTGAGCGCTTCCGCCAGCGCGAGAGGATCTTGACGCTCCGCCGCCCAATGGTCGGCCCGGATTTCCCGCAGGAGCAAAAGCTCTTGCCAGAGGGCTTCGCTGTAGGGAAGCCAGGGCGTCAATTGCCGCAACCAGCCCAACCAAAAGAACCAAAACGTGTCTCGGTATTGGGCGTGGGCTTCTTCGTGGGCGAGGACCGCCTTTAAATGCTCCGGCGAGAGTAGATCGATCATGCCTTGACTCACCGCGAGCCGGGGGCGCCAAAAGCCAATCTGGGCGCTGTAGGGAAAAGCGAGAGGAAGCAGTCGGACAGTCTGGGTTCCTAAATTGACAATCCTATAGGAATCTAGGCGCCGGAGGGTGAGGGTTAACTGAAATAGGCGCAGGCCTAACAAGAGCAAGCTGACGCCCAGAAAAGCCCAGGCCAGCAGATAACTGCCCCGACCCAGGGCCATGCCCCACATTTCCCCTTGATTGCCCATGGCCACAATGGCCAGCGCCGTGGTTAACAAGATCAGGGGAGGGAGAGCGAAATGGGCCAAAGCGGCGCCGTAGGCCAAACGGGGATTACCCCGGAGGGAGACAACTCGCGCTAAAACAATCAAGCTTGCCGCTAAAAACAAGATACCCAGGTGCATAAGCTACTCCTCCCGTTGACGGCGTAGCGTCCGTAGGCGCTCGGCAATGGCCTCCAGTTGTTCCAGGCTGGCGGCGTCCAGGTTGTCGGCGAAGGCGGCCACCACGTCGGGGTTACTGACGGACAGAAATTCTCGCAGTTGCTCGTAGGAGCGAATCGCCTGGGCCTGGGCGGCGCTGACTCGGGGCGTCCAAACGAAGGCTCGCCCCTCTTTTTGGCAAGCTAACCAGCCCTTTTTTGTCAGACGATTGAGCACGGTAGTGACCGAAGAATAGGCCAATTCCCGGTTGGGGTCCGCTAGGATACGGTCGTGGACGTCTTTGACCGTCCCTTGCCCCAGGTCCCAAAGAATTTCCAGAATCTCTCGCTCCAAGGGGCCGAGAGATAAATGTTGCGGTCGATAGGAAGGAAACCAAGCCATAGGACTAAATTATTAAATAACGTCGATAATCTCGCCCTAGTCGGGACAGTAAAGGGTTTCTTTGGTGGCTCGCCCGGTGACGGGGTTAACCCCAGCGGCTCGACTACAGAGGTAGGCTTCCACATCGGGGCGGAGGATCATGTCGGTAAAATCGGCGCCCTCGATGTTGGCCTCCCCAAATTTGGTATTGGTGCCAAAGGCTCCTTCTAAACGGGCGTTGTGGAAATTAGCGTAGGTGAGGCGGGCGGACTCGAAATCGGCGCCCCGGAGGTCGGCGTTCTCAAAGTTGGCGCTGTCGAGGTTGGAGGAAAAAAAACGAACTCCCCGCAGATCGGCGTCGCTGAAATCCGTCCCCCGCAAGTTAGCGTGGTCAAAAACGGAATTTTGCAGATCCTGACCGGAAAAGTCCCCTTCCACAATATTGACCCGGTCGTAGCGAACCGCTAGGGCCTCGGCGCTTAAGCCTAAGAGACTCAGAATCAAGACAAAACTAGCTAAAAGGCTCGAAAAAAATCGGAGCATGGGCAATCTCTATCCTTTAGGGCGCGCCGGGGGGAGGGGTGAGGATAACTTTACGCTGGTTGGGATCGAGGCGGGGGCTGACTTCTTCCATCAGTTTACGACTTTGACCGGGGTCAAAACTGCGGCTAAAGTCCCGGCGCAGGGCTTCCACTCGTCGCTCCGTTTCCCGGACTTGCAGACGGACGTCCTCCAGTTTAGCTTGCTGAATTTGCTGGTAAGGAAGCAGGCGAAGAATGGAGAGAGAAGCGCCGACAACGAAGAGGGCGTTTAACCCCAGCTTAAAAATAATTTCCCAGAGGAGCCATTGATGCTCCGGTTGAAAGGCGACGCCGTTGCGGGGGCGTTGGCGCTTGCGGCGGGGCGGGCGGGCGGGAGGAGAAGCGGCGGCGGTCATGGCGGTGGTGGAGACGGGAAAATATTTAGGCTTGCTCCCTAGTCCTAGGCGGCGGCGACCGTCCTAGGACTGATTAGCCTATTGCGGCTCCGACGCGGGGCTTATTTGTAAAGTTCCGTGGAGAGACGGAAGGCCAAAAAAGCGGGCAGAAGGGCAATCACGAGGGCGACCAAAACTTGGGTATCGGATAAAGACATGAGTTTCTCCCATTGAGATAGAAGGATAGCTCCCACTTTACCAAGAAATCGGGTTTAGAGATCCGCCCCTTTGATAGACTTCGACAGCGTTTCACCAACCAGGCTCAAGAAAAGCCTTTGTAGCGGTTTGCAGATTAGTGAGGTATGCGCTTCGACCCTTCGACAAGCTCAGGACAGCGCTACGCTCAGCGCTCGAATCAAGCGTTTGAGCTATGAGACCGTCCATCAGTCGAGAGAATACCGCCATAAGATGACTGGGGCGGTTCAAGCCGCAAGGGGCATTACTGTTAACCGGGCCGCTATTTTACCAAGGGGCGCCGAGGCGGAGAAATAGTCTAGCTAAAATGATTGTAAATGTCCAACCGTTAGAGAAATCTTGAATGGAAACCCCTTCCTCGCGCCTCCCCCTCAGCGCCGCGGAGACCCCGGCTCCCGTCGAAGCCTCCGAGAGCGCCGCCTGGCCCTGGTTGCGGGTGGGCAAGTATTTAATCGTCGCCGTTTTAGTGAACGGCGCGTTGTGGGCGGGGGTGTTCCAGTATTTAAAAACGACAAAACCGGTTTACACCAGCCAGTTAACCCTCAACGTGGCCGGCGCCGGTCAGGGGGTCAACGTTAACGTGCCGGGTATCGGTCAAGCCACCACCTCCACCACCACGCCCTTCGGATCGACGGCCGACCCGAGGGAAAATTATAAACTGATGCTTTCCGGCAGCGCCATTCTGGATCAAGCGGCGGCCATCGCGGGGGTAAAGCCGGACAAATTCGGCAAACCCAAGGTCAAGATTGTCAACAATACCACCATGATGGAAATCAGCATCACCGGGCAAGACCGGGCCATGACCCAGAAGAAAGCCTGGGCGCTCTACGAGGCGCTGTCAGACCGTCTGGACTCCCTTCGTTTGGGAGAACAGGGCAAACGCAATCAAGCGATTCAAAAGGCCGTCAGCGACGCTCAGGCTAAACTCACCGCCGCCCAGTCTCAACTCTCCCGCTATAAAGCCGCTTCCGGGCTAACCTCCAGCGATCAGGTGACCAACTTAATTAACACTATAGAACTCCTTCGGAAACAGCGAGCGGAACTGATCGCCCAGGCCCAACAGGCCGACGACCGCCAAAACCAGCTCAGCGCCGACCTCAGTCTCTCCCCGGAACTGGCCGCCGACGCCTTGCTGTTGCAAACGGACCAAGAATTTCAAAAAAGCCTCAAGGACTATAGCGAAACCACCGTCGCTCTGGACACATTGCTGGAAAGTCGCGGGGAAAACTACCCCGATGTGGTGGAACTGCGGGAAAACAAAGCGGCGCTTCAGGCCCTGCTGTTGGCGAGAGGCAAGACCCTGCTCAATAAAACTTTAGATCAAAAAACTTTAGAGCGCCTGAGCCTTGATAATAGCGGCGGCTCCGGCGTCAAACGGGGAGAATTATTTCAGGAATTGGTTTTAGCCAACGCCGAATACCAGGGCGCCATGGGGCAATTAACCGCCCTCACCCAGGAAATGAAAACCCTCGAAACGCGTTTGGGAACCTTAACCCAAAAACAATCCATCCTTGACCGTTATCTGCGGGACGTGCAGATCGCCGAGGCGATTTTCACCTCCACCCTAGCGAAGGTGGATTTGAGCAAGAGCGACCCCTACGGCTCCTTTCCCCTCCTGCAATTGGTGGAAGATCCCGACCTGCCGGAGGAGCCGACGGCGCCGCGGCCCCAATTAGTCCTTGTCGGCGCGGCGCTGGGGTCGACCTTAATTACTTTGGCTTTAACCTTAATTTGGTGGCGGGCCCTGCTCCTGAAAGTCGGCAAGAAGGCCCTCGGCGAAATTCTGGCTTAGGGACGAAGGCGAAGCTATTTTAATGACGGCGCTCTCTGAGCGGCGAGCCAGCTCAAGGGTTATGGAAATCAAGCGGATGATGGGACTCGAACCCACGACATTCAGCTTGGGAAGCTGACGTTCTACCACTGAACTACATCCGCGCTAGAAGTTCATTATAAATCCCGGGCGCTCTTCTCGCCAACTCTTGTCAAAGGGAAAGGGCGGCCGCGCCGACTGGCGTTGGCCGCGAGTCGCGGTGAATTTTGAGTGTTTCTTCTTCCGTCGGGCTGAAGCCCTCTCGCTCTAGCGACGGGAAAAGCGCCGTTTAAAGCTTGCCCCTAGACCGGCGGCCACCCCGGCGCCGAGGATCGTTAACGGTTCGGGAACGCTGGCGACGGCGTTGGCGTCAGCGCGGAGATAGTAATACATGGCGCCGTCCCAGAGTGAGCCATAGAAAAGACCGTCTTCCCCGAGGGTTAAGCCGTCAACCCAGGGCGCCAATTCCCAGCCCTCGGCGGTGGTGATCAAATCGAAACTCACTTCTGCGCTCAGACTATTCGTTGAGGTATTAAAACAGAAGAGCGCGCCGGCGCCGAACTCGCCGCCGCTAGCCGTTGTCCCGCAGAGCGACCCATCGGCGCCGGCGATGAGGCTGGAAGGATAGAGAGAATAGGAATAGCCCCATTCGTCGGGCTGGCTCTCAAAACTGAAAACCGTGGTTAAACTCTGTTCCGCGGGATTAAAGGCGAAGAGAGAACCGTCGCCGAACTCGCCCCCATAAGCCGTGGTTCCGTAAAGAAGACCGTTACCGCCCAAGACTAAAGCGGAGGGGGACAGGGAATAGGCGTAGCCATACTCGTCTGTATAACCCTCAAAACTAGCCACCGTCGTTAAGCTATTGTCCTGGGGGTTAAAGGTAAAGATACTCCCACTTCCTTTGTCGCCGCCCAAGAGGGTCGTCCCGTAGAAAAGGCCGCCGTTGCCCAAGGTTAAAGCGGAAGGCAGATGAGAATAGTAGTAGTCGTACTCGGCGTCGTAGGCGCCGTCAAAGTCGGCTAAAAATTCTAATTGATGGGTCGTCGGATCGAGGGCAAAGACGAGGCCGCTGTTTTGTTTGCCGCCGTACTGGGTGGAACCGTAGAGTTTGCCGTCGTTACCGAGGGTTAAGCTGGAGGGAAAAGGGGCGAAAGCAAACCCTGTTTGGTCGTAAAAACCGCTAAAACTGGCGATTTCCGTCTGAGTTCCAGTCTGGGAGTCTAGGGTAAAAATACTTCCCATCCCTTCGGCGCCGCCAAAGGGTTCAACGCCATAATAGAAACCATTGCCACCGTCAGCGCCGAACCAGGAGAGGGGCAGATTAGCGGCGTCGTTAAAGGTCTTGAAAGTTTTGGCGATGGGATCATAGGAAAAATAGACCGGCTCCGCCATCCAAGGGGTTGGCCAGCTAATCCAATCTTCCTCTTCTAGGTCGAGGTTTTCGGAATCTGGGACGATTAAACTCAGTTTTGCCGACGCCGTCTGGGCGCTAACGGGCTGAGATTGGGCGACAACCGCGTTCCCATTGCCGAAAAGGGCGACGCCCATCAGGGAGAAGACCGCGCTTAGCGCCGCGGTTTTAAAGCGCCAAGGACGGCGAAGGGACGGCGCCGTTGGTTGCAAAAGCGAGAAACTATCCATTGGGGTTAGAGTTCCTAGAAACGGGAAAAGTTCACCCAAATCCTAGCAGAGCTTTAGGACTTAAAACCAAAATTTTAACGGCGCCGACTGGCTTTGTCCGCCAGACGGGTCGGCTCCGGCAAACGGTAACGAGTTAGACAATTCTGAGTCCATGCCACGGCTTCCTCTAAAGAGAGAAGATGGCCGACGGAAATATAGAGAGGGCGAACGTTAGTCCGAGAACGGAGAACGGCGCCGAGGGTTTCCGCTCCGTCCATCAGGGGCGCCCAAGCCCCCTTTTGAGGCGGAACAGGCTCATGACGACCTGTTAATAGAGATTTGGCGACGCCGATGGTTGGTTTCGTCAACGCCAGACCGAGATGACAAGCGAGACCAAAGCGCCGGGGATGGGCGTGGCCCTGGCCGTCGCAGAGAATTAAATCCGGGTCGCAACGCAGTTGTCGCCAAGCCTCTAGCAAGACGGGCAGTTCTCGAAAGGAGAGATAGCCGGGAATATAGGGAACCGTTAAGGGCAGTTGAGCCAGCGCCGTTTCCTGAACCGTTAGTTCCGGGTAATTCAAAACCACTATTGCCCCCTGGGCGAGGTTAGCCCCCCGAGGAAAGGCGACGTCGGCGCCGGCGATCAGACGAGGATGAAAATTTTTCGGCGCTTGCGGACAGATTTGACGACGTCCCCTATCCTGAATTTCCCTGGCCCGGGGCAAGGAAAAAGCGGCGCCGGGGTCGTAATTGCCGAACTCAGAGAACTTATCGCTTGCCATTTCAGCGCCGATGGGGTAAAACTTAGGGTAACGAGTAGCGGGAAAGGCGCTTTTTTCGGAGAATGACCGTTGAGCCTAGTTGATGTTTCATTGCTGAATCCCGCTCAATTTTAACGGTAGCTTTGCCTACCCGCGATTTATCAACGCAACTAATTTACTAAAATAGCATAGGTTATGGTTCAAAAACTTGCCCAACCCATGGAGAAGTTTCAGCGCAAAATGGCTTCTTTAGTGGAAGCTAAAGCGATTAAACCCCAGGATAGACTCTGGAAATTGGCGCTTCTCTACGGGGAAGACTGGGCCTTCTGGAAAAACGAATTGCAGGAATTTGGCTTTTCGATGCAAGATCCCATCGAAGCCGTTCTGCAAGTCGAAGTCTGGGAAGAGGCCGAGTAACGGATTCCTAGGGGAGCCAAAGGGGCCCGAAGCCCGCGGTTACTTCCTGGGGCGCTAGCCGGGGAGCGCCCTGGGTTTGACGCAACTCCGCTAAAGGCAACAGCCAGATTCGCGCCTCTGTCACCGCTTGCTGGGAGGGCGTTAAAACCTCGTTAGCGCCGACGGGGGAAGCGGTCGCCGCCTGATCTAACAGTAAAGCCGAACCGTCCGGCGCTAAGCTGAGCTGGGCGTCGGGATAATTGGGCAACGCTAGGAGAGACTGGGTTTTGCCAGTTTTGCGGTCGACGCGGATTAAAAAAGTTTCTTCCTGAAAATTCCCCTCCCCCTGATTGACCATCTCCGTTTTTAGACAATATAAATCCTGGGGCGGGAGGGGGTCAAACTCGCAGGTTTGAACCGGGTAAACAGAGCGAAAAACAGCTTCAGCTTCCTGGGTCTGGCTATTTTTAATCACCAGAGAATAGGTGTAGTCGTCGTTGATTTGAGTTAACAACACCCCGTTACCGTCCGGGGTAAAGGCCATGGCCCGCTCATAGCCGCGCCAGAACTGGGGACTCCCCCCTTCGGGAGTCAACGGCGCTATCCCCACTCCGTCTCCCTGACGGAAGGCCGCCTGAGAACCCCGAGGCGAGAGACGAAACTGCTCCGCTTTTACCCCAAGGGGGCGGGCGCTCCCGTCCGGTTCTAGAATCCACAGTCCTCGATCCGCCGGATTTTGACGATTTTGGCGCAGGAGGGCGCCCCGCTCTCCCCGCTGAGCCAGGGCGATTTGCAGGGTGTCGTAGCCGTCCTCCGCTAGCAGGCGCTCTAGCCGTCCGGGAATTTCGGCGCTTTGTTGGGTTTTATTATGATGCACGCCGGTGGTGACGGTAAAAAGCGCCAACTGGGGCTGACGTTCTCGGGGATCGGAGGCGATGAAGAGAATCCGGTCGCCCTGGGGATAAACTTGAAATTGACGAACCAGTAAATCCTTGGGAGTAAGAATCGTTTTTTGGAGTTTTTGGGGATCGGTGAGGTCAAATAAAATTAAACGACCCCGTTCTTCCCCGTCAGTCCCAATGTAAAAAAAGGAGCGGTTGCGGGCGCTGGCTAAGGAGGTGAAATTTTCCAGTTCCCTCCCAGATCCTTCCGCCGCGGGCTGGAGTTGAATCTGATAGTTGACCCCGTACCGGGGTGTTTCCGCGAGGGAGTAAAAGAGGCGTTTGCCCTGCCAACTCAACTGACCCGCCAGAGCCGGAGAAATTTTCCAGAGCCGGCTTAATCCCTTCCCGTCGATGGGCTGATTAAAACCAAGGCTCAAAATGCGATCCTGAGCGCCGATTTTTTTGTTTTGCCAGTTAGTATAAACAACCCGAAGGGGGGCGGGGCGCCCCCAGAGGAGTTGGAAGCTAATTAAACCGCCTAGCAAGGCGATGGCCAAAAGCGCCGCTCCTTCAAAGCGGTTGGGGGCGAGCAAGAAACGGCTTTTCATGGCGGCGGCTCCGGCGTTAGTTTTCGGGCTTAAGGGCCGGCAGTTTAATATCCTTCGCCAGACCCAAAAATTCTAAAAACTTAATGGTCATCCAAGTAATATCCACTTCCCACCAAGCCAAACCGTGACGGGCCGAGTATTGGAACGCGTGGTGGTTGTTGTGCCAGCCTTCCCCGAAGGTGAGGAGGGCCACCCACCAGCAGTTGCGGGAGTGGTCTTTGGAGTCGTGACTAACGTAGCCGAACTTGTGGGTGGCGCTGTTGACAAACCAAGTAAAGTGAAATACTAGAACCAAGCGGAGAAAAATGCCCCAAATCACGCAGGGCCAACCGCCGACGGCGTAGAGGATTAACCCTAGAGTCACCTGAATCGGAATCATGAATTTTTGGAGAAATTGGTACACCTTGTCGTCTTTGATGTCCTGGGTGTAGCGGGGAATATCGCTATCGGCGGGGATATTATAGAGCATCCAGCCTAAATGACTCCACCAAAAGCCCCGGTTCGAGTCGTGGGGATCCTGGGCGGTGTCGGAATATTTGTGATGCATCCGATGAAGACCCACCCAATCGACGACGCCGCCTTCGCAGGCTAGAGTCCCGCAGAAAGCCAGAATATACTCTAGCCATTTGGGGGCGACAAAACTGCGGTGGGAAATAAGACGGTGGAAGCCCAAAGTAATACCGATTCCGCCGGTGATCCAGTAGAGCAAGAGGGCGGCGCCGACGGCCTTCCAGCTAAAGAATTGAGGTAAAAAAGCCAGTAACGCCAAGACGTGGATGATCGTAAAGTAAACAATAACGCTCCAGGATGGGGTTAAATTATCCTTTGGCGGATTGGGAAGCGCGACAGTCATGAAATACCTAAGATATAGAACCAAAAAAGTCAAAAAAGGGTCGAAGCCTTAAAACTGTTATGAAAAAATCCGTAGAAGATCCAGAAATTAAAAAATTAGTTAAAGGTTAGGGTTAAATGGAATTTACTAGGAGAGAGATTGACATAACAGCCCTAAGAGGCGTTCAATGCTTATTTTAGATGGTGAGCCTTCATTATAAACATTAAAAAAATTTATAAAAAAGAATTCCACCCCTCCGCATGAACAACGCAGAATTAATCCGAGAGGCTCAAAACGCCCTTTCCCCAATCTTTTCGGAAATTGACGCAAAGGTCAAGGAGAACCTGGCTAAAGTTCTCGGCGCTTTTCGCAACCACCGACTGGGCGTCCAGCATTTCGCCAGCGTTAGCGGCTACGGCCACAACGATCTGGGACGGGAAGTCCTCGACCGGGTTTTCGCTGAAGCGATGGGCGCCGAAGCCGCCGCGGTTCGGGTGCAGATGGTCTCTGGCACCCACGCCATCGCCTGCGCGCTCTACGGGGTTTTACGCCCTGGAGACGAGCTATTGGCGGTAGCCGGCGCGCCCTACGACACCTTGGAAGAAGTCATTGGCAAACGCGGCGCCGGGCAAGGCTCCTTGGCTGACTTTAACATTGATTACCGGGAATTGCCCCTAGCGCCGGGGGGAAGTATTGATTGGGACGCCCTTAAAACCGCGGTTCGCCCTCAAACCCGGCTGGTTCTGATCCAGCGCTCCTGCGGCTATAGTTGGCGCCCCAGCCTCTCCCTGGAGGAGATTGAGCGCGTCGTCCAGAGCGTTAAAGCTCAAAATCCCCGGACAGTTTGTTTTGTGGATAACTGCTACGGCGAATTTGTCGATCTGCGGGAACCGACGGCGGTCGGCGCCGATTTGTTGGCGGGGTCTTTAATTAAAAATCCGGGGGGAACTATTGTCGCGGCCGGGGGCTATCTGGCGGGGAACGCCGATCTTGTGGAAGCCGCGACCTGTCGGCTAACGGCGCCGGGTATTGGCTCGGAAGGCGGCGCGACCTTTGACCAAAACCGTCTTTTGTTCCAGGGGCTTTTCCTCGCGCCCCAAATGGTGGGGGAGGCGCTCAAAGGGAGTCACCTCTTCGCCTACGTCTTTGACCGCTTGGGCTACCCTGTTAATCCCTCGCCCCTAGCGCCCCGCCGGGACGTCATTCAAGCGGTTCGACTGGGTTCCCCGGAAAAATTGATCGCCGTCTGTAAGGCGATTCAGTCCTGTTCCCCGGTGGGGTCCTATTTAGATCCGGTTCCCGCCCAGACGCCGGGCTATGAAAGCGCCGTGGTGATGGCGGGGGGCACGTTTATCGACGGCAGCACTTCGGAGTTGTCCGCGGACGGCCCTCTGCGGGAACCCTATATTCTCTTTTGCCAGGGCGGAACCCATTGGACTCAAGCGGCGCTGGCGCTGGAGGGGATTCTGGAGGTTCTGGGCGCGGAAAAATCAGTCTAAGCTATATGTGGCAGTGGCAAGTGGAGGGGCGGGGCGGTCAATCTACGCCTTGATCGCAAAGGGCTTGATTAACGAATCACCTACAACCGCTAGCGATGTCTCCCCTGTCGGAAGGTTTAATGCTCGCTACGGCCTAATGGTCAAGGCGCTATTTCTCGAACTTTGGACAAGACAAATAAACTGCCTTCCCCGCCTCGACCAATACGGAAATCGTCGTCTAGATAGGTGATATCCAAATAGGGAATCCGACCCTGGGGCCCCCGAGCGGGGACGGTCTTAAAGGGGTCTAGCGCCGGAGTGGCGATTCCCCCTACGCGTTGGATAGCGAGGATACGCTCTAAAAATTCCACATGAATGCGTTTATCCGGCAGAGGATTATCCTGTTTCGCGATGGTAAAACGGGCGGTGACTTTCACATAGCCGCTGATTAAGCCCAGGGGATGGCGCACAAAGGCTTGGTTTATAAAGGACTGTTCCCCCACGGTAATGGCCTGATAAATGTTACCGACCCGCAGCCCCAAGGGGAGTTTGGCCAGCGCCTTAATTTCCCGAGCTGTGGAATAGCGGAGCCGCCAGACCCCGTCCAATTTTTGGGGGGCGTAGAGGAGGGGATTGAGGGTGGGGTTTTCCGCTTCCACCTGTTGGGTCAAGGTTTCGATCCGTTCCGCCGTAGCGGGGGGCAATGTTAGCGGCGTCAGCGGCGCGTCTTGAATTTGAGCTTGCAGGGGAGCCAGCAGATCTAGGAGTTGGCCTTTAGGAGCAAGACCGATTAACGTCGCCATCGGTTATTCCTCGCCTTCAGCCTTACTGAGCTTGGACTGAACCAACTCCAAACGGTTTGGCGCGTCCTCCATCATTTCGGCGAATTTTTCAATCAATTCCCCCGGATAGGTTTCTAAAATGCGGGTGGAGAGGGAAATCCGTCCCTTAAAGTCGTCAATATCCAGCACATAAACCTGGATTTTTTGCCCGTACTCAAACACGGTATTTAAATCGCCAATGCGAGCGCCGCTGATCTGGGTAATATGCAGTAAGCCCGTCACGCCGTTGAGATCGACAAAAACGCCGTAGGGTTGGAGTTTCACCACCTTCCCTTCTCGAATAACGCCCTTGGCGATCTGACTGAGGGCGCTGGCCTTGAGAAGTTGCCGTTGCGTTAAAACCAGTTTATTGTTTTCTTGGTTAACTTCTAAAACGTGGCCTTCCACAATCTGCCCCACTAAACCGTCCATATTGTCCTTTTCCATCAAGTGGGAGCGGGGAATAAAACCCCGCAAACCCCCCACTTCCCCGGTGACGCCCCCCCGGTTAACGCCGGTGACCAGCATTTGCAGGATCTTTTTGCTCTCCTCCGCCTCGACAATTTGCTCCCAGGCCTGCTGAACCTGAAGCTGGCGCTGGGAGAGGAGAACTTGGCCCTCGGCGTTTTGCTCGCTGATCACTAAAAAGTCGCCCTCGCTCCCCAGAGGTAGTTCCGTCGCCAGATCCGGCGCCGCGTTCAGCCCCACTTCATTTAGGGGCAAAAATCCCGGCGATTTACCGCCAAAATCCACGTAGGCGCCGTCGGACGCGTGTTGGGAAACCTTACCCCTCACCGTTTGTCCCTTTTCGGCGCGGTAGTCGTGCTGAGCCAGCGCCTTGGCAAAGTCGTCGTGGGAAAAAGCGGAAGCCATAGGGAAGGGTTCGGGTAGGATAAACGGGCGAAACTTATTGTAACAGGCGGGGGATTAGACCAGCGCCGGAACCGGCTGGGTCAGATGGGGATAGAGGGGGAAGCGCTCGCAGAGGCGGGCGACCCGTTGCCGGCAGTCTTTTTCCACGGCGCTGTCTTCGGGGTTGAGGAGACGGTCGGCGATGATATTGGCGATTTCGGCGAATTCCTTTTCCCCAAGGCCCCGGGTGGTCATGGCGGGGGAGCCGAGCCGCAAACCGCTCGTGACGAAGGGAGATTCCGGGTCAAAGGGGACAGTGTTTTTATTGGCCGTGATTTGGATCTCGCTCACTAATTTATCCGCAACTTTCCCCGTCATGCCGATGGAGCGCAGATCCACTAGACAGAGATGGTTGTCGGTGCCGTCGGAGACCAGTTTAAAGCCCCGCTCCTGAAGCTGGCGGCAGAGCGCCTGGGCGTTGGCGATTACCTGACCGGAGTAGGTTTTAAAGTCCGGTTTCAGCGCCTCTCCAAAGGCCGCGGCCTTAGCGGCGATGACGTGTTCTAGGGGGCCGCCCTGGGTGCCGGGGAAGACGGCTTTATCCAGTTTTTTGCCCAGTTCGGCGTCTTTGGTCAGGATTAAGCCGCCCCTGGGGCCCCGCAGGGTTTTGTGGGTGGTGGTGGTGACGACGTCGCAGTGGGGCAGGGGGCTGGGGTGATGGCCCGCGGCCACTAAACCGGCGATGTGGGCGATGTCCGCCAACAGGTAAGCGCCGACTTCATCGGCGATGGCCCGGAATTTCTCAAAGTCGATGACGCGGGGATAGGCGGAGTAACCGCAGATGATTAATTTCGGCTGGGTTTGTCGCGCCAGATCCCGGATCAAGTCATAATCCAGGCGCTCGGTTTCGGGGCTGACACCGTAATGCTTGGCTTGGAACCATTTCCCGGAGACGTTCACCGGGGAGCCGTGGGTCAGGTGTCCGCCGTGGGAGAGATCCATCCCTAAAATCGTGTCCCCCGGTTGTAACAGGGTCAGGAAAACGGCGAAATTGGCCTGGGCGCCGGAGTGGGGCTGAACATTGGCGTGGGCGGCGCCGAAGAGGGCCTTGGCCCGGTCGATGGCCAACTGCTCCGCTTCGTCCACAAACTCGCAACCGCCGTAGTAGCGCTTACCCGGCAGACCTTCGGCGTATTTATTGGTCAACACCGACCCCTGGGCCGCCATCACCGCCGGGGAGGTAAAGTTTTCGCTGGCAATCAGTTCAATATGGGTTCTTTGGCGCTGGAGTTCTCGATCAATACTGGCGGCGAGCGCCGGATCGCTTTGGGCTAACAAATCTAGGGGAGATTGGGTCACGTCGATGACAAGCCTGACAACGGCTGGGGAAAAAACTTGACTTAATTATAAGCATTCCCCTAGAGCCGCAAGCAAGCGTTGATTTTCCGCCGGGGTTCTGACGGCGACCCGGAAAAATCGGTCTCCGAGTTCAGGGAAACTCAGACAATCCCGGATCAGGATACGATGATTTTTGAGTAAGGCTTCCTGCAAAGGGGGAACGGGGACGGCGCTGGCCACTAAGAGGAAATTAACGGCGCCGGGAAGGGGTTTCAGTCCGGGGAGGGCGTTTAACCCCTGTTCTAACTCCCCCCGGGCCGGGGGCAACCAGCGCCAAATTTTCTGGGCAAACGCCTGATCCTCAATCGCCGCCAGCGCCGCGGCTTCCGCTAGGACGCCCACGGGCCAAGGATCCCGCCAGTTTTGCCATTGGGTTAAAACCTGGGGAGCGGCGCCGGCGAAACCTAAGCGCAGACCCGCCAGAGCGTGGAACTTGGTCAGGGAGCGTAAAACAATGAGATTGGGGAAATTTGGCAACTCCGGCAGTAAACTCTCCTGTTCCGGGGGCGGCAAAAAATCCATAAAGGCCTCGTCCGCCACCACCCAGGCGAAGCGCTCCAACAGGGGTAAAATCTCCCTGCGGGGCAGTAAGGCCCCCGTGGGATTGTGGGGGTTATTGAGAATTAAGCCCCGTCTCCCGTCCCCTAGCTCCTTCAGTTTTTCCCAGGGAAAAGGCTGAAAGACGTCCCAGACTAACCTTCGGATGGGAACTCCAGCGCCGGTTAGAGCGCGGAAATAGTCCCCAAAAGCCGGGGTAACGAGGATAACTTCCGAGCAGTCCCCTAACATCCGGGCCGCCAGGGTCAAGAGTTCCGCCGAGCCGTTCCCCGGTAGAAGCCAATCCGGCGCCAACCCCAGCGCCGTTCCCAAAGCCTGTCGCAAGACCCGATACTGAGGGTCGGGGTAGTGGGGCAGTCGGGGCAGAGCTTGTTGGATCGCTTGGACGACTCCAGCGGAGGGGCCAAAGGGGCTAATACTGGCGCTGAAATCCAATAACTCGTTATCCTGGCAACGGGCCAAGGCCGCCGCCCAGACCCGGTCTCCCCCATGACTCGGCGGCGCTGAAGTCAAGACTTACTCGTCATTGTCCCCGGAATTGGGGGCGACTTTATCTTTAAATAATTTACCCGCCGAGAAAGCGGGCACTTTGGTGGCGGGAATCACCATTTTTTCATTGGTTTTCGGGTTGCGTCCCTCCCGCTCCTTCCGCTCCCGGGACTCAAAGGAGCCGAAGCCCACCAGGGTCACCTTCTCTCCCTCGGCGACGGCTTCCATAATGCACTCGATGGCGGCGGTAATGACGGCGTCGGCCTCTTTTTTGGTAACCGAAGTCCGTTCAGCGATGGCGTGAACTAGTTCGCCTTTATTCATTGAAGGTTCTCCTAAATCGTGGATGGGTGTTGAAGGTCAAGAAATATTGAGCGGGTCGGTCTCTGGATCATTCTCAAAAGAGAAAAGAGAGAAGTCTCCAAGCCTAGAAATCGGCGGGGGTCAAGGGCTGAAGTCCCGACAGAACCCCTATTTCACTGATTTATTCTAAGGCTAAGCCGGAGAAAGTGGATCGCTTTTTGGCGTTATTGAGATTCTAAAAAGGCATTTTTCTAAGATTTTGTGACCTTATCCCCGGATCGGCGGGGGGTCCTACCGGCCTCAAAGACCTGAAGACGGAGTAAAAAGGGGTTACGGCGCGAAGTTGGCGTCCATTCCCCGGTCTTCCCCCTAGCAAACGATGAGACTTTTCTGCTTGAACGCAATGACGGCGACTATCCTCGGACTGGCGGCGCCTTTCCCGGCCAGCGCCGAAAATCTGGGAGAAATTCCGAAGGACTACAGGGTATATTCCGGGTTGACCTATTCCCGATCTAGCCCCCAACTGAAACTAGATCTGGTTTTACCTCGGGAAAGCTCTAGGCCCGCGCCCTGTGTGGTTCTCATCCAAGGCGGCGCTTTTAAGGCCCAAGACGGTCAGCGATTTCGCCCCTTCGCTCTCTATTTGGCGGAGCATGGATTCGCCGCGGCGCTGATTGCCTACCGAGGACGACCAGACCACACTTATCGGGAAACCATGGCCGACGCGACAACCGCGGTTCGTTTTCTCCGCAAGGTTAGCGGGGAGTACGGTATAGACCCCAATCGCGTCGGCGTCATGGGCCGTTCCGCCGGCGCGACGATAGCCGCCCTGCTGGCCGTCGGCGCCGAGCTTGAGGAATTTCAAGGGCAAGGAGAACATGAACCGTTTTCCAGCCGCGTCCAAGCGGGCGTGGCCGTTGGCGGCGTTTACGACTTTGTCGCTCGTTTTACCGACCAGGAGCAAGTATCCGCTCTGCGCCAATTGGAGAAAACCCGAGAAGCCCATGGCGAATGGATTGGGGCGACTTTCGCGCCGACGGATCAAGATTGGCTAAGGGCTTCCGCCATTAATCATCTAGATCCCCTCGATCCGCCCCTATTGCTCATGCACAGCAAAGACGACCCGGCGGTTTCTTGGCTCCAGTCTCAAGAGATGGGCCAAGCCATGGTTAAGGCCGGCGTCGCCTCCGAAATTGAAATAACCGAGGATGGCGGTCACGGCGGGCCGCCAACCCTAAAAGAATCCATGCTCAGATTTTTCAGAAAAGTTTTACTGGGACAAGAATGAAGACTATCGTTTGAGAAAAGCATAACCCAACCCATGGGGGTTCCCCAGATAACGACCAGGGTTTAGATGATTGCTATAGAATGCAAAGCGTTAGCCAATTTTCAGCCCCTTCATGGCGAATCCCTCCCTCGGTCTTTCCTCTATCCCTCCTCCGCCGGCGGGGTTTAAATCGGGATTTGTGGCGCTACTGGGACGAACAAATGTTGGCAAATCTACGCTACTGAACGCCCTGGTGGGGCAAAAAATCGCCATTACCTCCCCGGTTTCCCAGACCACCCGCAACCGTCTTCGGGGCATTGTCACCACGGCGGAGGCGCAAATTATCCTCGTGGATACCCCCGGTATTCACAAACCGCGCCATGAATTAGGCAAAATTTTAGTCCGTAACGCCGAGGCGATCATCGGGGAAGTGGATTTGGCCTTGCTGGTGACGGATTGCGGCGCTCCCTTGGGGAACGGCGACCGTCATGTGGCAAAATTGCTGGCGCAATCCGAAATGCCCGTTCTTTTGGGTTTAAACCAAGCAGACCGCCAGACCGAGGAAAGCGCCGCCAGTTTAGACCAGGGTTATCAAGAATTGGCCCAGACCTATGGCTGGGAGTGGCGGAAGTTTTCGGCGCTGACCGGGGAAGGCGTGGCGGAATTGCAAGGGGAAATGATTCGGCGCTTGGAACCGGGGCCCTATTACTATCCCCCCGATTTAGCGACAGACCAGCCGGAGCGCTTTATTATCGCCGAATTGATCCGGGAGCAAATTCTTCACCTCACCCGTCAGGAGGTGCCCCATTCCGTGGCCATCGCCATTGAAAAAATAGCGGAAACCCCCAAGTTAACGGAAGTTTTCGCCAGTATTACCGTGGAGCGGGCCTCCCAAAAGGGCATTATTATCGGCAAGCAGGGCAGTATGTTGCAAGCCATCGGCAGCGCCGCCCGACTGCAAATTCAAAAGTTAATCGCCGGAGACGTCTTTTTAAAATTATTTGTCAAAATTGAGCCGAAATGGCGGCAGTCTCGGCGCCAGTTGCTAGAATTTGGATACCGTCTCGAAGACTAGGTTTGGCCGCCGCCGGTGAAGATCCATGCAGAATCCCCCCTCCGCCTCCCCCGAAAATTGGTTTGACGACGACGACAACGCAGGCTTCCTCTCGGCCTTGGACGGACTAACGACGGAGGCGGAAACCCCGGCGGAGGAGTTGGGTTCCCTGATGGGTTGGTTAGAGGAAGAATCCTCTTCCCCCCATCTCCATTTTTCGGAAGCCAGTTTGGTTCTCGACGAGGATGACCCCTTGCCGGAAGAGCGCCCCCAGCGCATGACCCTTTCCTTTCAAGAGAACGGAGCGGAGCCGGAATCCCGGGAGGACTCTCTTTCGGAATTAGAATCCCTGTTTGAAGACGACGCCGAAACCGGCGCTTCCGCCCTGGATCCCTACGAAACTTCCAGTTGGTTGGAAATCGACGACTTAATAGATCAATCGACAACAGCGCCGGCGGGTTCCGCGAGTCCCGGAGAGTTAGCGGAACTGGAAGACTGGTTTAGCGAAGCGGAAGCCGAGATTGACATGCCCCAGTCGGACTTCGCCGATCCGCCCCTGGTCTCCGCCAGTTTTGAGACCCAAATTGTCCGGGAGCCGGAGGTTGACCCTACTCGGACGCTCCCCGAATCGGAATTGGAGGAACTGCGGGAACTCTTGGGAGTCGGGTTTTTCGACGCCGAAGAGTCGCCGACTCCCGCGCCGGGGGTTCCAGAGCCAGAGGCTCCGGCGCCGGTTCTGTCTTCCCAGCCCTTGCCCCTCTTGTTCTACGACGCTCTGGAGGCGTGGGACGCCTTGCTGGCGGCGCCGCCCCATGCCGTTTTAGAAGAAATATCGGATTTCGCGGCGCTGGAGGTTTTGATCGAAGCTTCTCCCCATATCGCTCCGGCGCCCGTTATTCCGGCTTCGCCCCCGCCCCGACCGGCGCCGCCCCCCGCCGTTGCCGCTCAAGCGGAAATCGAAGATGAATTTAAGGATCTAGAAGCGTTGCTGGAGCAGGCCGACCGCATGGGGGGGCCGCCAACCTTGGTTTCCGTGGGCGGCCAGCGCCTGGCGCCCCGCAATCGTCCCTCCAAATCCAAGGCCTTCGAGCAGACTATGCGGGTGCCGGTGAAGCAGTTGGACAACCTCAGCAACCTGATCGGGGAATTGGTGGTCAAGCGGAACCGACTGGAGCAGGATCAAGAGCGCCTGCGGCAATTTTTGGACAATCTCCTCAACCAAACCCAGAACCTGAGCGACGTGGGGGGACGGATGCAGGACCTGTACGAAAGAACCCTCCTGGAAGGGGCGCTCCTAGCCAGTCGCCACACCTCCTCTCGTCAAACCGCCAAACTGACCTACCCCGGCGAACAATCCACCTTTCCGGGGGTTAATTCCTTGGGGGATCAACACCTCGACGCCTTGGAGATGGATCGTTTTACCGGCTTTCACCTGCTGTCCCAGGAGATGATCGAGCTGATCGTGCGGGTGCGGGAGTCGGCTTCAGATATTCAGTATTTAGTGGATGAGACGGATCAGGTGGCCCGCACCCTGCGGCAGGTCACCACCCAACTCCAGGAAGGCATGACCCAGTCGAGGATGGTGCCCTTCGCCCAAACCGCGGATCGGCTACCCCGGGCGGTGCGGGAGGTTTCCCTCAAGTTGAACAAAAAGGTGAATCTAGAGGTGGAAGGCCGGGATGTGCTCATCGATAAGATGATCCTGGAGCATCTCTACAACCCCATGACCCACTTAGTCAACAACGCCATCACCCACGGCATTGAGTCCCCGACGGAGCGCCAAAAACGGGGCAAACCGGCGGAAGGGAGTCTGACCATCAAAGCCTTTCTACAGGGGAACCAAACCCTGATCACCGTCTCCGACGACGGCGCCGGCATTGATAGCCAGCGGGTTAAACAAAAAGCGATTGAAAAGGGTCTCATTTCTCCCCTAGAGGCCCAGGGGTTAAGCGAACAGGACGTTTACGACCTCCTCTTTCACGCCGGTTTTAGCACCAAGGACAAAGCCGACGACTTCGCCGGTCGGGGCGTTGGTTTAGATGTGGTCAGAACCAGCTTGCTGGATATTCGCGGCTCGGTTTCCATTGATTCGGCGCTGGGGAAGGGGACAACTTTTAGTATTCGCTTACCGCTCACGCTCAGTATTTCCAAGGCGCTCTGTTGTCTCTGCGACCGGGCCCGCATCGCGTTTCCGATGGACGGGGTGGAAGATACCAAGGACTTTTTACCCACGGATTTAGTCCCCAACGAAGAAGGCAAGGAGTGTATTCCTTGGAACGGAGCCTTCTTGCCCGTCCAACCCTTGGGAGACCTGCTCTCCTACAACCGCTTGATCAGTCGGGGAAGCGTTTATGGCGGCAAACCCGAGGACGATATTGTGGCGGTGGTGATTTTGCGGGGCGGCAATAACGTCTTGGCGGTGCGAGTCGATCAGGTTTTGGGGGAAGAGGAAATCGTGATTAAGCAAATTGAAGGCCCGGTGCCCAAACCCCCCGGCGTCGCCGGCGCCACAGTGCGGGGCGACGGCAGTATTATGCCCATTGGCGACGTGCTGGAATTGATTGAAATCGCCCAGGGACGTCTGCGAACCGACGGCTCCAGCGGTCTCTGGCGCAAGACCCTCGCGCCCGCGGCCAACGAGCTACAAATGGAGCCGACGGTGCTGATTGTGGACGACTCCATCACCGTGCGGGAACTCCTCTCCCTCAGCTTTACCAAGGCGGGCTATCGGGTGGAGCAGGCCCGGGACGGTCAGGAAGCGTGGGAAAAACTGCGCTCCGGTCTCCCCTGCGATCTCGTCTTCTGCGATATTGAAATGCCCCGCATGAACGGGCTAGAACTGCTTTCCCAACTCCAAGCCGACGAGAATTTAGCGATGATTCCCGTGGCGCTGTTGACCTCCCGCGGCGCCGACCGTCACCGTAAAGTGGCGGCCCAACTCGGCGCTAGCGGTTACTTTACCAAGCCCTACACCGAGAAAGATATCCTCGACGCCGCCAGTCGCATGATCCAGGGAGAAATCCTCCTACCCGGCAGCGCCAAGCAACCCCAGTCGGTGCTTTCTCGCTTCAAAAAAGTCTCCGCCACCTCCCCCGGCGATATTTCCCCCAACGCCGCCACGGTGGAGGTGGACCGGACGCCGAGGGTGCTGATTATCGACGACTCGGTCATGGTGCGGGAAATGCTCTCTTTAACCTTCCGCAAAGCCGGGTACATTACCGACACGGCCCGGGACGGTCAGGACGCCTGGGAAAAACTCACCTCCGGTCTCCCCTGCGACCTGATTCTCTGCGATATTGAAATGCCCCGCATGAACGGCTTAGAACTGCTGGGACGGATTCAAGAAGATAAACAACTGACCAAAATCCCCGTGGCTATGATCACCTCCCGCGGCGCTCAAAAAATGCAACGTCTGGCGGCGGAGAAAGGCGCCAAGGGCTATTTCGTCAAACCCTACATCGAAGAGGCGCTCCTGGAATCGAGCCAGCGCCTCCTGCGGGGGGAAGTGCTGTTGGATATTAACGCTCTAGGCGCCGACGGTTAAAGGCGCGAGTCAATCTAAGTCGCGTCTAGGGACGTTTTGGCCGCCCTAGTCCTCTGGAGCGCTCAGCCCCAACGCCAGTTGATAAAGCCGACGACGGGGGAGTTGAGTGATCTGGGCGAGTTGCCGACTGGCGTCCGAGCGGCTTAGCCCTTGATCCAGCAAGGATTGCAATTCCGCCTGGAGACGAGCCTCGGTGAAGATCGGCGCCGTTTCCCGTTCTCCTTCTATTAGAATGACAAACTCTCCCTTAGGCGCCTGATTTTGGTAGTGGCGACAGGCCGCTTCTAGCGTCCCGCTCCAAAATTCTTCGTGGAGCTTAGTTAACTCCCGGGCCGTCACCACCCGGCGCTCAGCGCCGAAAACCTCCGCCAGCGCCGTTAGGGTGGCCAGGAGCCGATGGGGCGCTTCGTAAAAAATGAGGGTGCGGGGGTCGGAGATTAAACTTTGCAGGCGCTCCTGACGGGGTTTGGCCTTGGGAGGTAAAAAGCCTTCAAAGGCGAAGCGCTCCGTGGACAGACCCGAGGCCATCAGCGCCGTTAATCCGGCGGTGGCGCCGGGAATAGGAATCACCGGAATCTCCGCTTGACGACAGGCCGCCACCAGGTCGGCGCCGGGGTCGCAAATGCCCGGCAGTCCGGCGTCGGTCACTAGGGCCAAATCCCGCCCTTGCCGCAGATGGTCTAACAGATAGGGGAGACGAAATTGACGGTTATGGTCGTGGTAACTGATTTGGGGCGTGGTAATGCCAAAATGCTGGAGCAGTTTCCCCGTGTGGCGGGTATCCTCCGCGGCGATGAGCGCCGCGGTTTTGAGCACGCGGATAGCCCGGAAGGTCATATCCTCCAGATTGCCGATGGGGGTGGCGACTAAATATAAGGCGCTCATGAAAGTTTGCTTAAAAATAGAGTGGAAAACCGTGGCGGGATTGGGCTAAATCCAACTTCTGAGCCACATCCGAGCGCCGAAGGCCCTAGGGGTCAGCGGTAAGCCAAGGAAAATGGGTAACCAGTAGAGGAACCCTAGAGCGATTATCCCTAGGGTCAGGCAAAAAACGGCGCGGGAGAAGGACGTTCGTTGACGCCAGAGGGTCTCTAAAACAAGCGCCAGAGCAAACCAGCTAAATAAGTAGGCGCTCATGTAATGGTAAAAAAACGCGCAACGGCTAATTTTCAGCCAGGGGAGGAGGTTAACTAAATAATTGATCCCAAGATAGAGGCTGATTTCCCGAGGATAAGCGCCGTTACGAGCGAAAAGCAGAGCGCCGAACCAGAGGAAAAGAGCGCCGGTGGAGAACCAGAGCAAAATGGGGTTAGCCATGCTGTGGACGTCGTAAACAATTTTATGGGCGCCGACGGTTTGGTAATAGTAGGCCACGGGGCGCCAGAGAATTAGCCAACTGTGCCAAGGAGAGCAGTAGGGATGGACAGAGGGGTCGTTGCCGATGCGGTTGTGGTATTGCCAGGTCTCCCAGTGAATACGTCCAAAGCCGGCTAGGGAGCGATAATCCGGGTTCAATAACAGGTGGGGAATCCAGAGCAGGCTATAGGTCAGCGCCGGCAGGAAAACGAGGGTTAGCAAAACCGGTAAGGGCTTCAAGGCCCGCCAACGTTGGAGGGGATTCTTCTCCCCCCGCCAGAGCCAAGCCAGCGCCCAGAGGAGATAAATCCCCAAGAGAAAAGCGAAACCATTCCACTTAACGGCGCCGGCGCAACCAAGGAAAACGCCGCCTAGCATTAGAAACCTGAACCGGGGGCGCCGCAGGTAGCTCAAGACGCCGATTTGCCCCAGCAGACCAAAAAAGATGAGGTAAATATTATTCAAGGCGTAGCGGGATTCCACCAAATACAGCCCGTCTAGGAGGGCTAAAACCATGACCAGCAGGGTTAGCATCCGGCGCCGGGTCAGGAGGTAAGCGACGGCGCCCACCAGCAGGGGAATAAAAGAGCCAACCAGAGCGTTGAGCCAGCGGTAACTCCAGGTCGAGTGGAGGGAGCCGGTCAAGGTGTTGACGCTATCCGGGTCGGCGGGAAGGAGGGAGCCAATCCCCAGTCCTAGGGCGATGAGGTAATGACTTAAGGGCGGGTGGGAAGGAAAAAAGGGCTTCCCCAGCCAGTAATCATTGGCGAACTTGGCGTAATAGACTTCGTCGAAAACTAGAGCGTTAAAGCGCTCCAGCCCCCAAAAGCGCAGACTTAGGGAGACGAGGAATACCAGTAGGACGGCGACGTTAAATCCGTCGAGGCTTAGAGAAAATTTTTTGAGAGGCATCGGTCACCCCGTCAGGTCAGACCCCACATTATAGTGGCGGGCTTCGACCCTTCGGCAAGCTCAGGACGGCGCTCCGCTCGGCCCTCGCGCTTTTTTCTCGCTCCCTGAGCCTAACCAAAATTTTACGCTCCCTGAGCGTAGCCGAAGGGAGCAACAAACCTTTTAAAATACCCCCAAGGGAATTCGAATCCCTGTCGCCTCCGTGAAAGGGAGGTGTCCTAGGCCTCTAGACGATGGGGGCTAGCGGCGAAAATGTCTAACGACGTTTTCCAGACCTTTATTAATATAGCGAAGGGAAATTAGCTTGTCAACTCCTCCGATAAAAATTTTCCGCCGGCCTTACCCTGGCAGTTTACCTTGCTGGAGGGGATCGCCCTGGGCTAAGATTTGCGGGTTAGTCCTCGGCGCGTTTATGGTTTGGCTCAAAAAAATCCGGTCTTGGAAATCCAAGGGTCTGTCGGCGCTGGCGTTTATCCTGAGCTTGCTGTTGACTCTTGGGCTAGCGCCGTCTTTGCGGGCCCAGCCCACCTACCCGGAGATCCGGGGGGTCTGGATTACCAACAATGACACGGTGCATTTTTTGGATCAGGGCCGGACGCAAGAGTCTGTGGATCGTTTAGCGAGCCTAAACTTTAACACCCTCTACACCGTCGTCTGGAACTCCGGCTACGTCCTCTACGACAGCCCCATCGCCCGCCGGGAGGGTCTGCAACCCTTCGATCCCAAGGGTAAACAGGGGCAGGATGTGTTGGCGGATCTGATCGCTCGGGCCCACCGGCGGGGGTTATTGGTTTTGCCCTGGTTTGAATTTGGCTTCATGGCGCCGTCCTCTTCGGAGTTGATCAAAAATCATCCCCACTGGGTCACCCAGCGCCGGGACGGCAGTAAAACCTGGGTCGGCGCCGCGGGGGAGGTGGTCTGGCTGAATCCGTTTCACCCGGAGGTGCAGGCTTTTCTAGAGAGTTTGGTTTTAGAAGTGGTTTCCAAATACGATGTGGACGGCGTCCAGTTTGACGACCACACCGCTCTACCCAATGAATTTGGCTACGACGCCTACACCCTGGCGCTCTATGAAAAGGAAATGAAAAAACCGGCGCCGGCTAATCCCCAGGACGCGGAGTGGACTCGCTGGCGGGCGGATAAACTGACGGCGTTTATGACCCGATTGAATCAAAAGGTCAAAAGCCGCAAGCCCAATATCCTTTTTTCCCTCTCCCCCGCCACCTACCGCCTGGCGTACCAAACCTATCTTCAGGATTGGTTGGATTGGGCCCGGAAGGGCATTTTAGACGAAGTGGTGGTTCAGGTTTACCGCACAAATTTAGAGAGTTTCCTCGAACCGATCCAGCGCCCGGAATTTGTCGAAGCCAAACAACGGGTGCCCACCGCGGTGGGTATTTTAACGGGACTGAAAACCAAACCCGTGCCTATGCCCCTGATTACGGAAAAAGTCCGGGCCGCGGCCAATAACGGACTAGGGATCGCCTTTTTTTATTACAAAACCCTCTGGGACATCGCCCCGGAGGAAAGGAGCCAGCGCCTGGCCCAATTTAAAGCCCTCTGGCCCGTCCCAGCGCCCCGCAGTTTAGCCCAAAAGTTTATTCCTCTACTACCGCCGGAACCTCTAGACGGGAAACCAACGGCGAAACCCAAGGCGGCGCCGAAGACCACGCCCCCGGCGCCGAAACCCAAACCTAAACCCGAGGACGGTTTCCCGCCGGAGCCGACCCTAGATCCCGCCCTCGATTCCTTCTACCAATGACCTGGGGAGACACCATCGTCGCCATCGCCACGGCCATCGCCCCCCAGCAAGGGAGCATCGGCGTGGTGCGTTTGTCGGGGCCGGAGGCCGTCGCCATCGCCCGGCGCTTATTTACGGCGCCGGGGCGTCAAGTTTGGGAGAGTCACCGCGTTCTCTACGGGCAGATCCGCCATCCCCAGAGCCAAACCCTAGTGGACGAAGCTCTGTTACTGCTGATGCTGGCGCCCCGCTCCTACACCAAAGAAGACGTGGCGGAGTTCCACTGCCACGGCGGCCTTATGCCCGTCCAGCAAACCCTGCAATTGTGTCTGGAAAGCGGCGCTCGTCTGGCTCAGCCGGGGGAATTTACCCTCAGAGCCTTTTTAAACGGTCGTTTAGACCTGACCCAGGCGGAAAGCGTTCAGGATCTGGTCGGCGCCCAGTCTCCCCAGGCGGCCCAGTTGGCGCTCTCCGGTTTGCGGGGCAAGCTCGCCCAACCTCTCCGGCGCTTGCGGCAGGATTGTTTAGACCTGTTGGCGGAGATCGAAGCCCGCATTGATTTTGAGGAAGATTTACCCCCCTTGGAGATCGGCGCCGTAGCCCAAGGTTTAAGCCAGATTCAAAAGGAACTCGCGGCTATCCTCGCCACCGCGGAACAGGGGGAATTACTGCGCGCCGGCTTAAAAGTGGCCATCGTCGGGCGCCCCAATGTGGGTAAATCCAGTCTCTTAAACGCCTGGAGCCAGTGCGACCGGGCCATCGTCACCGATCTACCCGGCACCACTCGGGACGTGGTGGAGTCTCGCTTAATTGTGGGGGGAATTCCCGTCCAAGTCCTCGACACCGCCGGTATCCGGGAAACGGAAGACCGGGTGGAAAAAATCGGGGTAGAGCGCTCCCGCCGGGCCGCGGAGGAGGCGGATTTAGTTCTCCTCGTTCTCGACGCTCAGCAGGGCTGGACGGAACGAGAGCGGTTAATCTATGAACAAGTCCGCCGGCGCCCTTTAATTCTGGTGATTAACAAAATCGATTTGGGCCGGCCAGATCCCCAATCTTTACCCCCGGAGATTACCCTGCGAATCCAGACCAGCGCCGCCCAGAATCAGGGGATTGCCGAGTTAGAGGAGGCGATTTTAACCCTCGTCCATCAAGACCGGCTCCAGGCCCAGAACCTAGACTTTGCCGTTAACCAGCGCCAAGCTGCGGCCTTAACTCGGGCCCAACTGTCCCTCAATCAAGTGGAAGCCACCTTAACCGAAAACCTCCCCTTGGATTTCCTAACCATCGACCTGCGGGCGGCGCTTCAGGCGCTGGGGGAAGTGACGGGGGAGGAGGTAACGGAGTCGGTCTTAGACCGGATTTTCAGCCGTTTTTGTATTGGTAAATAGAGCGACCATCCGTTCGGGGGCTACTGTGTATATACCGGCGCCGAGATCCCCCCCAACCCCTACTTCGACTAGCTCAGTACGGCGCCTTGCAAAGGGGGATTGTTCCACTCAGCAACGCCGAAGTTTAGAAAGATAAAGCCTAAAAACAGGTCTTTAACTGAGAACTGTATACGCCCTAGCCCAAGAGAGGAAGTTAAACGGTAGTTTTCAACCTAGATAAGGTTCCATTCCACGCCCTACTTCCAGCCCGCCGCGGTCATAATCTGAAGAGCTTTCGCCAGATTGGGGCCATACTGGGACACCGGCACGGAGCTTTCCTTAAAGGTTCCCCATTTGGCCACTGCCGGATCGAGGGCGACGCCTTTCACAACGGGATACTCGTTGTTGGCCTGGGCAAAGAACTTCTGAGCGCCGGGACTGACCAGATACTCCAAGAAGCGAACGCCATTGGCCCGATTCGGCGCGGTTTTGACCACGCCGCCGCCGCTGATATTAATATGAGTGCCCTTACCTTTCTGGTCGGGGAAGATCACCCCCACTTTGTTGTAAATTTCCCGCTTTTTGGGGTCTTTATCCGCGGCGTAACTGCCTAAGTAATAGGTGTTGACCAGCGCCAGATCCCCCACCCCAGCGGCGACGGCTTCGATTTGGGCCTTGTCGTTGCCCTGGGGCGGACGGGCGAAATTGGCCACCAGCCCTTTACTCCAGTTGCTCAGGGCGGTCTCTCCCTGGGTGATCAACATCCAAGCGCCGATGGATTGACTGTAGATATTACTGGAAGAACGGCTGAGGACTTTGCCCTTCCATTGGGGTTTAGCCAGATCTGCGTAATTTTGAACTTGTCCAGGCTTTACCTTGGCTTTGTTATAGACAATCACCCGGGCCCGTTTGCTGAAGCCAAACCAGTGGTTTTGGGGATCTCGCAGGTTGCTGGGGACGGCGCTTTGCAGGGTTTTCGAGGTCGTGGGGCTGAAAATTCCTTCTTGGGTGGCGCGCCAGAGCCGTCCGGCGTCGGCGGTAATGAAAACGTCCGCGGGGCTGTTTTTGCCCTCGCTCTTGATGCGAACTATTAGCGGATCGGGTTCCCCCTCAATCACGTTCACCTTAATGCCCGTTTGGCGGGTAAATTGGTCGTAGAGTTGCTGATCCGTGTTGTAGTGGCGGGAGGAATAGACGTTAACCTCGCCTTTTCCCTGGGCGAAAAGCGCCGATTGCTGGGCGATTGAGCCTGCCGTTAAAGCGACGGCGGTAACGGCGCCGAGAAGAAAGGCGCGTCGAGTCCAAAATGAGGTCATGGCAACTAGAAAAATTTTGACAGTCAAAGTTAGGAATAATTCCTTGATCATCCTAGAATCAATTGCAAAATCTTGTCAATACTATTGCCGATAATCGCAAGATGGGCGGCCCGCCTCGGGCGACTCGGCGGAAAATCTATCCCACTGGCAGGCCGCCGGTGGTATAATGACGGGGTAATTTGTTACATTTCTTAACCCCTTCTTAATTTTTCTGGGCCGTCCCTCCGCCTTGTTAGGCTAGGGTTGTTTCCCATGCGCCCCGATTCCGGCGGTTTCAGAAAGCCCCTTTTATGAATTTTCCCCTACAGCACCAGCGGGCCCTGGTGACCGGCGCCAGTAGCGGTATCGGTCGGGCCATCGCCATCGCTCTCGCTCAGTCTGGATGTTCCGTCGCCCTTGTGGGGCGTTCCTTGGATAAGCTCGAAGCCCTCGCCGCCGAAATAGCCGACACCCCCGGCGCCGCCCAGGTTTACTCCCTAGACCTAAGTCAGCTAGACGCCGTCGCCCCTCGAACCCAATCCATCGTTGACGCGTTTGGAACCCCGGACATTTTAGTCAACAGCGCCGGTATCGCCCACACCCGTCCCCTAGCGGACACCTCCCTGAAGGACTGGCGGCAGGCTCTGGATCTGAATCTCACCAGCGTCTTTGAAGTCGCCAAAGCCGTTCTGCCGGGGATGCGGAGCCAAGGCCGGGGGACGATTCTCAATATCGCTTCCGTGGCGGCCCGACAGGTTTTTCCCGATTGGGGTCTCTACTGCGTCACCAAGGCGGCGCTGGTGGCCTTCAGTCAGGCCTTGGCCCTGGAGGAGCGCCCCCGCGGGATCCGCGTCACTGTCCTGTCCCCCGGCTCCGTTAATACGCCCCTTTGGGATACGGACACTGTGGACGCCGATTTTGACCGGAGTTTAATGCTGACCCCGGAAACTGTCGCCCAGGCGGCCCTGCAAGCGATTTTACTCCCTCCAGAAGCGGTGATTACGGAAATGACCCTGCTTCCCAGCGTGGGCACCTTTTAAGGTCGCCTTTGTATTTAACCCTTAATTATTTTCGACCCTTCTTTTTAATTGATGACCATGGCTTCTTCCTCCGATTTGTCTGATAACGGCGCTCCTTTGATTGAAACTAAGCTAGGGGTTGCCACCCTACCGGATCGCAACACCCACAACGGCCGTCCCGCCCAACTCCATCTGACGAACGGGGAAGCCAACAAAGAAAAAATGATGGACTCGGTGCGGATGATGCTAGAGTCCGTGGGGGAAGACCCGGAGCGAGAAGGTCTCCTGAAAACCCCGAAACGGGTGGCGGAAGCGATGCAATTCTTGACCCAGGGCTACACCCAATCGTTGGAAGAACTGGTGAACGGCGCCATCTTTGACGAGGGGCACAACGAAATGGTGTTGGTGCGGGACATTACTTTCTTTAGTCTCTGCGAGCATCACATGTTGCCCTTTATGGGGAAAGCCCACGTGGCCTATATTCCCAATCAAAAGGTGGTGGGGCTGAGCAAGCTGGCTCGCATTGTGGAAATGTACTCCCGGCGCTTGCAGGTGCAAGAGCGCCTCAACCGGCAGATCGCCGAAGCGATTCAGGAAGTCCTAGAACCCAGGGGCGTCGCGGTGGTGATGGAAGCCACCCACATGTGTATGGTCATGCGGGGGGTGCAAAAACCCGGTTCCTGGACAGTGACCAGCGCCATGGTGGGGGCTTTCCAGGACGATCAAAAAACCCGGGAAGAATTTTTGAATTTAATTCGCCACCAGCCCAATTTTTACTAAACTTGGGCTATAGCCAACGGCCGCCCACTCTTGTTATTTCAGCCCGCCCAACCCATGAAAGATCACGCTTCTAAAGACCATAGCCGCCTTCTCCTAGTTGACGATGATCCCAATTTAATTTTATTGGTCAAGGATTATCTGGAATTTCAAGGCTACGAGGTGGCCACCGCCGAAAACGGCCGAGAGGCGCTGGAGATCCTAGAGCAGAAGGTGCCGGATATGATCATCTGCGACATTATGATGCCGGAGATGGACGGCTACGCCTTGATCGAAAAAATTCGTCAGGATTCCCGTCTCAGTTGGATTCCGGTGATGTTTCTCTCCGCTAAAGGCCAAAGTCAAGACCGGGTTAAGGGTCTCAACACCGGCGCCGACGTTTACTTAGTGAAACCCTTCGAGCCGGAGGAGTTGGTGGCTCAGGTGGAGTCCTCTCTCCGGCAGGCCCGGCGCTTGATGGGGTTGAATAACCGTCCCAGCGACGATAATCTGCGCATTCAGGTGTCGCCTCAGGTGGAATTGACGCCCACGGAGCGGAAGGTGGTGCAGTTGGTGTCCCAGGGCCTAGCCAATCGGGAAATCGCCGAGCAACTAAAGGTGAGCCAGCGCACTATCGAGAGCCACGTCTCCAATATGCTGAATAAGACGGGTCTCCATAACCGCACGGAGTTGGCCCGTTGGGCGATTCAATGCCATTTCGCTTAAGTTTATTTTTTTGAACCCTAGGCATGGAGATTAAAAACGGCTTTATCGGCGCCGTGGGCAATACGCCCCTGATTCGCCTTAATAGTTTCAGCGAGGAGACGGGGTGCGAGATCCTCGGCAAGGCGGAATTTCTCAATCCCGGCGGCTCCGTCAAAGACCGGGCGGCGCTGGAAATTATCGAAGACGCCGAGCGCCGGGGCTTGCTGAAGCCGGGGGGAACGGTGGTGGAGGGCACGGCGGGCAATACGGGGATTGGTCTGGCCCATATCTGTAACGCCAAGGGCTATCGCTGTTTAATCGTCATTCCCGACACTCAATCCCAGGAAAAAATCGACCTTCTCCGCACCCTCGGCGCCGAAGTGCGGACGGTGCCAGCGGTTCCCTATCGAGATCCGAATAATTACGTCAAACTCTCCGGGCGCCTAGCGGAAGAGTTGGACAACGCCATTTGGGCTAATCAGTTTGATAATCTGGCTAACCGCCAAGCTCACTATAAAACCACCGGCCCGGAAATCTGGCGCCAAACCGGCGGGAAGGTAGACGCCTGGGTCGCAGCCACCGGCACTGGGGGCACCTACGCCGGGGTAGCCATGTACCTGAAGGAACAATCGGAGTCCGTTCGTTGCGTGGTGGCGGATCCCCTGGGAAGCGGCCTTTATAGTTACGTCAAAACCGGGGAAATTAAAAGCGAAGGTAGCTCCATCACCGAAGGCATCGGCAACAGTCGGGTTACGGCCAATATGGAAGGGGTTCCTCTAGACGACGCCATCCAAATTCCGGATCAGGAGGCGGTCAATACCGTTTATCAGCTCCTACGGCGGGACGGTCTCTTTATGGGCGGCTCCGTGGGCATTAACGTGGCGGCGGCGGTAACCCTAGCCCGCCGGTTGGGCCCCGGTCACACCCTCGTTACCGTCCTCTGCGACGGCGGCGCTCGCTATCAGTCCCGGCTCTTTAACTGCGAGTGGTTAGCCGGGAAAGGGTTGCAAATTCCTTCTGTTTCGGGCTAAAGATCTTCTAGAGACGCCGGCTCCGCTTCTTCTTCCCGGACGACTTCCGGCGGCGCTAGCGAGGTGGCCAAAACCTTATCAATGCGAATCCCGTCCATATCCACCACTTCTAGACGCAAATCCTCAGTTTCAAAGTAATCCCCCGATTGGGGAATCCGGCCGAGGGTCTCAATAATAAACCCCCCCAAAGTATGAAAGTTGCCTTCGTCTTCATTGGGGAGGGTTTCTTTGTCAAAGAGGTCTTTAAATTCGTCAATGGGCAAGAGACCGTCCAAGAGCCAAGAGCCGTCTTCTCGTTGAATAATCTGGGGTTCCTCTCGTTCATGATCCTTGGGGAGAGCGCCGACAATGGCCTCGATCAGATCGTTTAAAGTAACTAATCCTTCAATGCCGCCATACTCGTCCGTGATCAAGGCGATATGGGTGCCGGACTCCCGAAACATCTCTAAAACGGAGAGAGAGCGGGCGTTTTCGGTGACAAACAAGGGCGGTTGAACTAATTGCCGCAGATCCACCGGTTGTCCCGACCATTGGGCGTTGAGAATATCTTTGATCCGCACAAAGCCCAAACATTCGTCTAGGCTATCTTGGCCCACGGGGTAGCGAGAAAAACGGGTTTGCTGGATTTCCACCTGATTTTCTTCCCAAGAAGAATCGACGTCCAACCAAGCAATGGCGGTTCTGGGGGTCATCAAGGTTTTAATGGGCCGGTCCCCCAGACGAAAGACCCGCTCCACAATTTCCTGCTCCGCCTCTTCGATCATCCCCGCCTGGGCGCCCTGTTCAATTAAGACCCGGATCTCTTCTTCTGTAATGGGGCTTTCTTCGTTGCTATTAACCCCCAGCAGACCCAAGAGCGCCTCGGTGGACAGGCTCAATAAATGAACGAGAGGCGCGGTGGCTCGGGAGAGCCAGAGCATAAAGGGCGCCGCCTGACAGGCTAATTTTTCCGGCTGGCTGAGGGCGACGCGTTTGGGAACCAGTTCCCCCACCACTAGAGAGAGGTAAGTAATCAGCCCGACAACGATCACAAGACTCAAGGGATCGCTGTAGGGCGCCGTTAAGGGAATCGATTTGAGGAAGTCTCCTAGGCGCCGGGCCACCGTCGCGCCCCCCACGGCGCCGCTAAGGATACCGATGAGGGTGATGCCGATTTGGACGGCGGAGAGAAAATTATTGGGGGACTTGGCCAGCTTGAGCGCCAACTTGGCCCGGCGGTCGCCTTGTTTCGCCAACTGCTCTAGCCGGACTTTGCGGGCCGAGACTATCGCGATTTCCGATCCCGAGAAAAAGCCGTTCGCGAGGACTAGGACAAGAATCAGGAAAATTTCAAGGCCAACAGGAGACATTCAGGGAGGGGGGGTAAAGGGCGGCGGTCGTCCTCTGGAAAAGGCTCAAATCGAGGCGACGGGCCAAGCAAAGGGTAAAGACGAAGGCCTTCGTCTTGGGGTTGCCCCTAAAGGCGGAGTTAATGAATGAGATTATGCCACACCCCCGCCTGTCCTAGGGGAATCATTGATTACAGACCGGCGCGGATAGGGTAGAATCGGAAAGGTGAATTTTGAGAAAAAATGATCAAGTTACGCTTAAAACGTTTCGGCAAAAAGAGAGAAGTGAGTTATCGGATCGTGGCCATGCACAGCACCAGCCGTCGCGATGGTCGTCCCCTAGAGGAGTTGGGATTCTATAATCCCCGCACCGACGAGACTCGCTTAAACGTCCCCGCCATTGTCCAGCGCCTGAAACAGGGCGCCCAACCGACGGATACCGTGCGCTCCCTGCTCCAGAAAGCTCAGGTTTTTGAACAGCTGAAGGCCTAATGTCTAACTCCCGTCTCCCGGCTTCCGCGTCCCCGCTTCCCGACTATGGCGCGTTGGTCAAGTTTCTAATCCAACCGTTTCTAGACTCCCCCGACTCCCTCAAGGTGGACTGCGAACCCCCCAATCAACAAGGACGGGTCTGGATTCGGGTCGCCTTTGACGGGGACGAAAAGGGGCGTTTTTTTGGCCGGGGGGGCCGCAACCTCCAATCCATTCGGGCGGTGCTGGCGGCGGCGGCGGCGGCGGTCGGTCAATCCGCCTACCTAGACATTTACGACGGTAGCCGCGATTCGGGGCGCGCCTACCATCCCCAGCGCCGCAAGCGCCCGTCGGCCCTAGGTTCGGAGACTCCCCCGCCCTACCAAAGACGGCGCTCTCGCTCTCTCTCCGATCCTTCGGCGCCGCCGCCCTACTCCTTTTGATTCTTAAGCGTCCTCCCAACTAACCGGTTGGGGGGATTTTGTTTTCTGAGGCGGTTTGATGGTTTGTCCTCATCCCCCAGCCCCTTCTCCCAAGGCGGGAGAAGGGGAGTTCAAGCCTCTCTCCCTACCTCCCCTTTGGGCAAAGGTCGCTATAATGCCTCTAGCCTGTCCTCCCTCGAATTGGAGGGTAAAACCATGAAAGTTGACCGTCCCAACGCCAAGGAATTGACGCCTGAGGAAGCCCAAGAACTGGAGCGACTCAAGCAAATTTTAGAAACCGCCATCGCCGACGGCGTCATCAGCGCCGCCGAACGGGAGCAAATTCGGGAGGCGATTTTGGGAAATAGTCCGGGGCCGGATCTGCTCTACGAAAAACTTCTGCTCCTGCGGCGCTTGGTGACGGAAAAGATTAACGAAGGGGTTTTGGCGTCGGAGAGTCTCGGCTTGGAGTAGGGCGCCGTTACAATGGAGTTTTGAGCGACTTTATTTCCAAGGAAAGACCCATGCAGATTCGGGGTAGCGAGCAAACCAGCCTCAGTTGGACGGGGGACTTATTAGCCCTCGGCTTTTTTGAAAACGCGACGGAGTTAACCGCGGACTTGGCCAAACTGGACGAGCGCCTAGGGGGCGTTCTTCAGGAGTTAATCCAAGAAATGGAGTTTAAAGGCAAAGGCGGCCAGAAAGTCCTGGCTCGGGTCGGCGCCCAAACCCCGATTCGCAAAATTCTCTTAATCGGCCTCGGCAAAATCGAAAATTTCGGCGCCGAAGTTCTTCTTCAGGCCGCCGCCGCCGCGGCCCGGGCCGCCAAGGGAGAGAAGGTCAAAACCTTGGCGCTGGCTTTACCCCAACTCCAGCATCAGCCCGCTTTAACGGCCCAGCGCCTGGCGGAAGGCGTTTTATTGGCCCTTCATCAGGACACCCGCTTTAAATCCGACCCGGAAGATAAAACCCTCAAGTTAGAAACGGTAGAATTACTGGAACTGGGCGACCAAAGCGCCGCCATCGCCCAGGGGGAAATCGTCAGCGGCGGCGTCGTTTTAGCCAAGGAACTAGTTGCGGCGCCGGCCAACGAAGTCACGCCCCAGACCTTCGCCGACGTGGCCGCAGATCTGGCCCAAACCTACGGTTTAGAGCTAGAAATTCTGGAGGAAGCGGATTGCCAAGCCCTGGGCATGGGCGCCTTTCTCGGGGTCGGCAAAGCTTCGGAGCTACCGCCGAAATTCATTCACCTCGCCTACCGTCCCCCCAACCCGGTGAAAAAGCTGGCTATTGTCGGCAAAAGCCTCACCTTCGACTCCGGCGGTCTCAATATTAAAGGCGCCGGGAGCGGTATCGAAACCATGAAGATGGATATGGGGGGCGGCGGCGCCACCCTCGGCGCGGCCAAGGCCATCGCCCAACTGAAACCCCCGGTGGAAGTGCATTTCATCTGCGCCGCCACGGAAAATATGATCAGCGGCAAGGCGCTCCACCCCGGCGATATTCTTCGGGCTTCTAACGGCAAAACTATTGAGGTGAACAACACCGACGCCGAAGGGCGCCTGACCCTGGCGGACGCTTTAGTGTTTGCGGAAAAGTTAGAGGTGGACGCCATTGTGGACTTAGCCACCCTCACCGGCGCTTGTATCGTGGCCCTAGGGGACGACATCGCCGGACTTTGGAGTCCCGACGAGAGCTTAGCCGCGGCCATTAAAACCGCGGGGGAAGCCGTGGGGGAAAAATTCTGGGTCATGCCCCTAGAGGAAAAATACTTCGAGGGTCTGAAATCCCCCATCGCCGATATGAAAAACACCGGCCCCCGGGCTGGCGGCTCCATCACCGCGGCGCTGTTCCTGAAGCAATTTATTGAGAAAACCCCCTGGGCCCACCTGGATGTCGCCGGGCCGGTTTGGGCGGAAAAAGGCAACGGCCTCCACAGCGCCGGCGCCACGGGTTTTCCGGTGCGCACCCTAGTGGAATGGGTCTTAAACCAAGCCTAGGCGCTGGAACTTTTGGGGAATTGGCTCTATCCTTAGACCTAACCCTATGGTGTGAGGGGATGAGGAGTATCCATGGTTGTCAGTCGGGAGCGGGAGCGCCGCGCCTATAGTTACGCTCTAGGGGAGTTGATTCGCCAACGGGCTTGGGTGGAAATCGACTCTTCCGCCTTGGCCCATAACGCGCGTCAGTTTAAAGCTTTGCTAAAGCCCGGCGCCGGTTTGATGGCGGTGGTCAAGGCCGACGCCTACGGTCACGGCGCCGTCCGGGTAGCGCCTATTCTGCTGGAAGCCGGCGCCGATAGTTTAGCGGTGGCGACCCTGGGGGAAGGGATTGAACTGCGGGAAGCCGGGATTACGGCGCCGATTTTACTGCTAGGGGGCATTAACAACCCGGCGGAAATTCGGGCGCTGGCTCCCTGGCGCTTGGAGCCGACTCTCGTCAGCCGCGAGCAAATTTTACAGGTGGCCCAGACCCTAGCGGAACAGGGAGAAACCTTGCCGGTTCATCTGAAAGTCGACACGGGTATGTCCCGCCTCGGCATCCCCTGGCAGGAAACCCTCGCCACCGTCCGTTTAATTCGGGAGTTAGCGCCCCTCCAACTCCAAAGCGTCTATTCCCACTTGGCCACCGCCGACGACCCCGACCCCACGGTGATGAACCAACAACGGCGGCGCTTTCAGGAAGCCCTGACCCAACTGGGTCAAGCTAGCTTACTCCCCCCCGTTATCCATTTCGCCAACTCCGCCGCCGCCCTCCAGGGGCCCCATTGGCACTACGATTTAGTCCGGGTGGGTTTGGGTCTCTACGGCCTTTACCCGGCGCCCCATCTTCAGCGCCGAGTTAACCTTAGGCCCGCTTTAGCCGTTAAAGCTAAAATCACCCAACTCAAAACCCTACCCCCCGGCGCCGGGGTCAGCTACGGACACCAATTCGTCAGCGACCGGAGGATGAAAATCGCCGTGGTGGGCATCGGTTACGCCGACGGCGTGCCGAGGGGGTTATCCAACCGTCTCCAGGTTTTGATCCGGGGTCAAAAAGTCCGCCAAATCGGCGCGATTACCATGGATCAGTTGATGCTAGACGTGACTCACCTGCCAGATTTACAGGTGGAGGAAGTCGTCACCCTCATCGGTCAGGACGGCGCCCAGTCCGTCGGCGCCGAAGACTGGGCCCAGACCCTGGGAACGATCTCCTGGGAAATCCTCTGCGGTTTTAAGCATCGCCTGCCCCGGATTCTGATCTAATCTCCTTACTTTTCTCCCCCCGACCTATGACTAAAGCCTGGTTCTGGTTACTGCCCCTCGCCCTCGGCGCCGGCTTTAACCCCCCGCCCGCCCAACCCGCCCCCGCCCAAGCTTCTCAAAACCTGACCCTGGCGGCGCTGAAAAACGGGACTTACACCGTGCCGGGGCAGGGAACCTTTACCCTCAATAACGGTAGTTTTTCCCAGGGTTCTCTCAATCTGCGCCTGATTCCCCCCATCGCCCTGGGGGACGTCACCCAGGACGGGCTAGCGGAGGCCGCCGTCATTTTGGCGCTGGAGACCGGCGGCTCGGGAACCTTCATTTACCTGGCCCTAGCGGCGCTCCAGGGGGGACAACTGCAAAATCTCGACACCTACTTGCTGGGAGACCGGGTGCGAGTCCAGAGTCTCAGTATTCAAGACAACCAAGTCCGGGTCACCTTTCTGAAACACCGCCCCACAGACCCCCAATGTTGCCCCGGCGAATTAGCCGTGCAAGCCTACGAATTTACCGCTTCGGGAGAATTGGCGCCTATAACTCTAGACGCCCAAACCCGTCAACAGATCCAAATTCAGGATTTACCCGCCCCCGCGGTGGCGGAGGACGACGACTTTCCCGACGCGCCGCCCCTAGGAGAATTTCAAATTAAGCTGTGACGTTTCAGCCGGGTTCCAAGGGCCCACTATCCTCCCCCTAAACTCGCCAACCGAGAATTCAAAAAGTCTTGCCCCTGTCGTTCGCCGTCCGCAATCAGGCGCCGGATGCTTTCGGGAGAGCGGTCTAGCTTGCTTTCGTAGTTTAGGGTTTTAGCTAGGGCTTCGGACATTTCGATCAAAGGAATGTGGTAATTGTGGTCGGGATCGTCAATAAAGGATTTAGGAATTTTAATGGGTTCTTTGACGTCAATGGACGCCAGGAATTCCTCCCGAAAAGCGCCGGCTAAAAAGAGGTTATTAAAATCCTCAATTTGTCGCAGACTTTGAAAAAGGGAGAGATTCCCTTCCAGTTCGTTGCGGCGGTCGGCGATATCGTCCGGCGCCGCGGGAACTTGATCTCGGGTGGTGGGATTAATTTTGATCACCCAAATTTCATCGGGGATATTCTCGGCGCCGACCAGGGCCTGTTTGATTAAGCTATCGATGGGGGGATTATCGGAAAATAATCCGTCCCAGTAGGCGGCGTTTTCAATGGCGACCGCCGGAAACAGATTAGGAACGCAGGCGGAGGCCAAGATCTGCTCGATTTTGATCGGTTCGAGACGGGAGTTAAACTCGTGTAGGCGTCCCGTGAGGATATTACAAGCACCCATGAGCAGAACCGGCGGTTCCGGGCGGACTCCCCAGGCGGCCAACTCCCTAAAGTCGATATGGGCTTCCAGCAAAGCCCGAAAATCCGTAAATCGGCGCCGTAATCCTTGGGTCGTTAAGGAAAACCAAGCTTCTACCCAGGGGGAAGAAGGGCTGAGGTTAAACTGGGGGACTAAACCTTTGCTGGTTAACTCTAGGGTCTTGATGGCGAAATCGTTAAAGAGTTTTTCCGGCAACGTTTGGGCGGTGTTGTCCTCCCAGAACTCGATCAGGCGCTTCCAGACCGTCTCGTCTCCCTTTTTTAAAGCGTACCAAACCAGAAGGGCGCAAATGGCGCCGCCGGAGGTGCCGCTTAAACTGACAATCTGAAAATGATCCTGAACGCCGTTGGCGAAGAGCGCCTTTAACGCCCCGGCGGTAAACGCGGTTTGACTGCCGCCGCCCTGACAGGCGATGGCGACTTTGGGTTTCATGGCTTAATTTTCTCCGGAGACGACGACAAGAAAAACCGATGCCAGCCAAATAATAGCTTGAAACAGACTGGATACCAGCTTTCACTATCGGCGCCGGTTGACCGGGCCTAGCGGGAGAGTTTAAGCAAGGGACGGCGCTCAAGACCAATCAATAACGCTGGCTTCCCGTTAGCTCGCCGAATTAAAGGTGTTTTTGTATTCTCCTAAATCCCACAATCAACAAGAAAAACTTATATTTTCAATAAAATCTTGAATCTTGACTAATACCAGCCTTAAATCTATGATTATTGTTATCGCAAGGGATATTTATCTATGCAAATCCTCAATCTTGGCGATAGATAGCCGTTTATCAGTCTTTTTTTAGACAAGTTATGGGTTGGCTTCCCAGATTTGCTCTAAAAAAATGCGCCGATGCCCTTCAAATTCACATAACTTTTATTTATCAATAACCATCATGGAAGCCATCAAGCGCCGTAAATTTTTAGTCACCAGCGCCCTGACCGCGGCCAGCGCCGTTTTTCTTAAGGGCTGTTTAGGCAACCCGCCGGAACCCAACGCCGGGAGCGGCGGAACCCCGACTCCCCAAGCCGCCAACCTGACGCCGGAAACAACCCCGGAAACTCCGAAGGTGCGACTGGGCTTTTTGCCTATCTTTGAAGCTATTCCCCTGATCATTGCCCAAGAAAAAGGCTACTTCGCCAAATACGGTCTGACGGAAGCCGTCCTTTCCAAACAGGCCAACTGGGGCGCCGCCCGAGACAACGTGGAAATCGGCGCCGCCGGTGGCGGCATTGACGGCGGCCAGTGGCAGATGCCTATGCCTTACCTGATTCACGAGGGGCTGATTACCAAAAATAACGTCAAGGTGCCGATGGCGGTGTTGGCCATGCTCAACACCCAGGGCAACGGTATCGCCATCTCTAAAACCCAAGCGGGGAAACAGATTCATCTCGATTTGGCTCCCGCTAAAGCCTATTTTCAGCAGTTGAAGCAAGCGGGGACTCCCTTCCGGGCCGCCTACACCTTCCCCAAGGCGAATCAGGACTTTTGGATTCGCTACTGGCTAGCCGCCGGCGGCATTAATCCGGATCAAGAGGTCAATTTGCTCACCGTTCCCGCGGCCCAGACCGTGGCCAACATGAAAACCGGCACCATGGAGGGATTTAGCACCGGCGATCCCTGGCCCGCCCGCATTGTCAAGGACGATATTGGCTTCATGGCGGCGCTGACGGCCCAGATTTGGCCGAATCACCCCGAAGAGTATCTGGCTCTGCGGGCGGATTGGGTGGAGCAAAATCCCAAGGCGACCAAGGCCCTGCTTAAGGCCGTGATGGAAGCCCAGCAGTGGTGCGACCAACCGGAAAATCGTCCCGAAATGGCCCAAATTGCCGCCAAAGCCGCCTATTTCAACGTTCCGGCGCAGATTTTAGAGCCGATGTTGATGGGTAAATACACGATGGGAGATGGTCAACCGGACATCGACGACTTCAACATGGCCGTTAAATACTGGAAAACCGAGAAAGGAAGCGTTTCCTATCCCTACAAGAGCTTAGATCTCTGGTTTTTAACGGAGAGCGTCCGCTGGGGCTTTTTACCCCAAACCTATCTAACCGGCGCCAAAACCTTGATCGACAAAGTCAATCGCTCCGACCTCTGGAAAGAAGCCGCCCAGGAAGCGGGTATTGCCTCCGCCGACATTCCCTCTAGCGATTCTCGCGGCGTTGAAACTTTCTTTGACGGTAAAACCTTTGACCCTGAAAATCCCCAGACTTACCTCGATAGTCTCGCCATCAAAAAACTCGCCTAATTCTTAAACCCTTAATTCCCAACTCCTAATCCCATGACTACCGCCTTTAACTCCCAACGATCCGGCGCTAACCCCCTCGCTAAATTCTGGCGCAAAAATTCCCAAAATATTCTGCCGCCCATTGTCGGTATTCTCGGCTTTCTGGCAGTCTGGCAATTCTTTTCTATGACCGGCTTAATCAAACTGCCGCCGCCGACAGATCTGATTACTAACGAAAGAACTCGGATTTATTTAATGTATCCCTTCTTTAATCGCGGCGGCACCGATGTGGGCTTATTTTGGCAAGCCATGGCCAGTCTGCAACGGGTTTTGATCGGCTATTCCTTCGCCGCCCTGGTGGGCATTAGCGTCGGCATTATCATTGGTTTAAATTCCTTTTGGAATAAAGCCCTAGACCCCCTATTCCAATTTCTCCGCACCGTTCCCCCCCTCGCTTGGGTGCCCTTAGCCTTGGCCGCCCTGCAACAAAACCAACCGGCGGCGCTGTTTGTTATTTTCATCACCGCGGTCTGGCCTATTTTGATCAACACCGCCGTGGGCGTCCAACAAATTCCCCAGGACTATATCAACGTTAAAAAAGTCTTGAAACTGGCGCCCCGTAAATTCTTCTTCAAAATTCTCATTCCCTCGGCTCTGCCCTATATTTTCACCGGTCTCCGCATCGCCATCGGTCTCGCTTGGCTCGCCATTATCGCCGCCGAAATCGTGATGTCCGGTATTGTCGGCATCGGTTTCTTTATCTGGGATTCCTACCAAAACAACTACATCAGCGACATTATTCTGGCTCTCGTTTATATCGGCGCTATTGGTTTAATCCTCGACAAAGCCATGGCCTACTTCCAGACCTTAATCGTTAAAGAATAGCCCCTAATTTCTACTCCCTAATCCCTATTCCCCAATCGCCATGAGCCTCTTCGTTTCCGTTGACAACATCGACAAAATCTTTCCTCTTTCCGGCGGCGCCGAATATGTGGCGCTGAAAGGCATTAGCCTCGACATTAAAAAAGGGGAATTTATCTCTCTCATTGGTCACTCCGGTTGCGGCAAATCCACCTTGCTGAATATGATCGCCGGTCTGAATCTCCCCAGCGCCGGGTTAATCACCCTAGAGGGGCAACAAATCAAGCAACCCGGCCCCGATAAGATGGTGATTTTCCAAAACTATTCCCTCCTGCCCTGGCTCACGGCTCGCCAAAATATCGCCCTCGCGGTGGACGAGGTGATGAAAGGCGCTAGCGACTCAGAGCGCCGAGCCGCGGTGGAAGAGCACATTGATCTGGTGGGTCTGCGCCACGCGGCGGAGAAACTGCCCAAGGAACTCTCCGGCGGTATGAAACAAAGAGTCGCCATCGCCCGGGCCTTGGCCATTCGCCCCAAATTACTGCTCCTGGACGAACCCTTCGGCGCCCTAGACGCCCTGACCCGCGGCAACTTGCAGGAGCAACTGATGCGGATTTGCGAAGCTTATCAGGTCACCTCGGTGATGGTGACCCACGACGTGGACGAAGCGGTTCTTCTTTCCGACCGGATTGTGATGCTGACCAACGGCCCCGGCTCCCAGATCGGCGGCATTTTGGAGGTCGATATTCCCCGGCCCCGCAAACGGATGGAGGTGGTCGCCCATCCCAGCTACTATAGCCTTCGCAGTGAAATTATTTATTTTCTCAACCAACAAAAACGGGTTAAAAAGTTACGGGCTAAAAAAGTGACGACCGTCTCCCGCCACGGTCTCGAAAAGGTGAATTTGGAACTGGGTTTTGTGCCTCTGACAGCCTGCGCCCCCCTAGTGGTGGCCCAGGAAAAGGGCTTTTTTACCAAACAGGGCCTCGACGAAGTGAGCTTAGTCCGAGAAACCAGTTGGCGCGGCATTGTGGACGGGATCGCCGGGGGCTACCTGGACGGCGCTCAAATGCCCGCGGGGATGCCGACTTGGCTGACAGCCGGGGGCCATCGAGAGCAACCCCTGCCGGTGGTCACGGCGCTGACCATGACCCGCAACGGCAACGGCGTCACTCTCAGTCGGGCCCTCTACGAAAAAGGCGTTTACTCCGCCGCCGATTTTAAACGGTTTCTTCTCGCGTCCGACGGAGAACCCCACACCCTCGGCATGGTGCATCCTTCCTCCATGCACAATCTGCTTTTGCGCTACTGGCTAGCGGCCCAGGGTATCGACCCGGATCGGGACGTCAACCTGAAAACCATTCCTCCGGCCCAGATGGTGGCGGATCTCAAGGCTGGCACCATTGACGGCTACTGCGTGGGGGAACCCTGGAACCTGCGGGCCGCCATGGAAGGCGCCGGCTTCACCATCGCCACGGATCTGGAAATTTGGCAGGGTCATCCCGGCAAGGTGTTAGGCGTCCGGGAAGATTGGGCGCTGAAATACCCCAACACCCACATCGCCTTGGTGAAGGCTCTGCTAGAAGCCTGTCAATACTGCGCCGATCCCAACCACGAAACCGAAATCCGGGAATTGTTAGCCGGTCGCAATTACCTCAGCACCTCGGTGGACTATATCCAACTGGGCGATCCCAATCAGTACTCCTGTGATTTGGACAAACCAGCGGAATACGCCCATCACCTCTTTTTCGGCGCCGCGGTCAATCGTCCCAGCCGCACAGAACACCTGTGGATGATGACCCAGATGGCCCGCTGGGGCGAGATTCCCTTTCCCCGCAACTGGGTGGAAATTCTAGAGCGGGTCTGTCGGGTGGGGGTCTTTAGCGCCGCCGCTAGGGAATTGGGTCTGGACGTGAATTATCAACGGCGCCCCATCGCTCTCTTTGACGGCGCTGAATTTAACGCCGAAGATCCCATTTCCTACCTGACTCAATCCGCCATTCACCGCAATTTCACCATGGCGGAAGTTCACCTAGACGGCGCTCGGTTAGCCGCCGCTTAAGCCCCATCTAACCTTTTCTAACTCCCATGCAAACCCTTCGCCTTTTAACCCAAACCATGACCCCCAGCGCCGTCAAAACCGAGCCTTTTTTGACCATTGAAAATGTGTCTAAAGTCTATCCCACCCCTAGAGGCCCCTACACCGTTTTAGAGGGAGTAAACCTGACGGTGCAAGAAGGAGAATTTATCTGCGTCATCGGCCACTCCGGTTGCGGTAAATCCACTCTGCTCAATATGGTCTCCGGCTTCGCCCATCCCACGGGAGGCTCCGTCCGAGTCGGGGGCAAAACGATTACCGAGCCGGGGCCCGACCGGATGGTGGTGTTCCAAAACTACGCCCTTCTGCCCTGGCTGACGGCGCTGGAGAATGTTTACCTAGCGGTGGACGCTGTCTATCCTCAAAAACCCGAGGGGGAAAAACGGGCCATCGCTAAAGATCATCTCGCCATGGTGGGACTGACGGAAGCCATGGATAAAAAACCGCCCCAAATTTCCGGCGGCATGAAGCAACGGGTCTCCATCGCCCGGGCGCTAGCCATTCGCCCGGAGGTTTTAATCCTCGACGAACCCTTCGGGGCGCTGGACGCCATTACCAAGGAGGAATTACAGGAAGAACTCTTGCAAATTTGGAACGACCATCGGTGCACGGTGTTAATGATCACCCACGACATCGACGAGGCGCTGTTTTTAGCGGATCGATTGGTGATGATGACCAACGGCCCCCAGGCGAAAATCGGCGAAATTCTGACCATTCCCTTCCCCCGCCCCCGAGACCGAGACCGGATTATGGAAGATCCAGAGTATTATAAACTCCGTAACGACGCCCTGGATTTCCTCTACAATCGTTTCGCCCACGACGACGCCGCCTAGCTGTCCTTCCCTCTCGCTTAACCGTTAACGCTGATGCTATCCCGCGTCCCTGAGCCAATCCTGCACCGAGTTCGTTGGATTTTAACCTCTCTCTGGCTCCTCCTCATCGCTTCCCTTTTCTACGATCCCTTTTCGCCTTGGCTCACGGCGCCGGAACAGACCTGGAGTCCCTTTCGCATCCGACCGGACGAGTGTATCGCGGTGCAGAACCGGTGTCTAGAGCTAGACGCCTATCCCCTCGGCGCTCCCGTTTTCTGGGGACTGATCGTCCCCAGCGCCATTTTTATCCTGCTGGTCTTCGGCCATGAATTTTGGCGCCGGATTTGCCCCCTCTCCTTCCTCTCCCAAATTCCCAGGGCGCTGGGCCGCCAACGGAAAATTCCCCGCCCGGACGCCAAATCCGGTAAGGTTCGCTACGAAATCCTCCGCATTAAAGCCCAGTCTTGGTTAGGACGCCATTATCTCTACCTGCAATTTGGACTGCTCTTTTTGGGTCTCTGTTGCCGCATCCTCTTCATCAACGGCGACCGTCTGGCCTTGGCGCTCTGGTTGTTAGCCACGATCTTCGGCGCCGTCGCCGTCGGCTACCTTTACGGCGGCAAAAGTTGGTGCAATTACTTCTGCCCCATGGCGCCGGTGCAAAAAATCTACGCCGAGCCGGGGGGACTGTTGACCAGTCGGGCCCACATGAGCGAAAACCCGATCACCCAATCCATGTGCCGGACGGTGGAGGGGGGCAAGGAAAAAAGCGCCTGCGTGGCCTGCCAAACGCCCTGTATCGACATCGACGCCGAGGGATCCTATTGGGAAGGGGTGGAGAAACCCCAGACTCGCTTTGTTTACTACTGCTATTTTGGGTTAGTGGTCGGTTATTTTTTCTATTACTATCTCTACGCCGGCAACTGGAACTACTATTTTTCCGGCGCCTGGGCCATGGAGGGCAACAGTTTAAAAACCCTGCTAGCGCCGGGATGGTATCTCTACGGCCAGGCCATTCCCGTCCCGAAGTTGGTCGCGGTTCCCCTCACCTTGGCGCTGTTCACCCTCTGGGGCTACGGTTTGGGGGTGGCGGCGGAGCGCCTTTACCGGGCCTATTTGAGTTGGAAAAAACAAAAAGCCCGCCTCTCCCTGATTCGCCACCACCTATTTAGCGTCGGTACGTTCTTGATTTTCAACTTTTTCTTTCAGTTTGGCGGCCGTCCCTTTATCCGTCTTCTGCCGGAGTTTTTTCAGGAAAGTTTGGATGTTCTTTTAGTTTTACTCAGTTCCCTGTGGTTAGCCCAGGCGCTGAAACGGGAGCCGGAACTCTACGCTAGGGAAGGGCTGGCGGGGCGTTTTCGCAAACAGCTGATCAAAATGAAATTCCCCATTGAGCGTTACTTCGCCGGTCGGGCAATCGACGAGTTGAACCCCCACGAAATCTACGTCGTCGCTAAAGTTCTGCCGGGCTTTACCCAGGAAAAACGCCAAGAAGCTTATAAAGGCGTCCTCCGGGAAGCCCTTGCGGAGGGCTATGTCAACTCCGCCAGTAGCCTAGAAGTCCTGCAACAAATGCGGGAAGAATTGGACATTGACGAAGGGGAGCATAAACGACTGTTGGGGGAATTGGGCGTGGAAGACCCCGCCCTCTTAGATCCCGCTCGCCAAAACGCGTTGGAAAACCTCGTCCGAATTTCTGGCTACCGCCATTCCCTAGAGCGCCTGATGACGGCCCAAAAATCCGCGGCCCACAGTCTAGAGGGAGAAGTCTGGGAAACGGAAACAGCGCCGACGGATCCCCAAATCCTCAAAGAAGAGGGTTTTACGTACTTATACGATCTTGAGAAATTAATTTTTACTTACCATAGTCTGAACCAGCCCCTTCTCCGGGACGAACGGGCCGTCATTAATCTGCTCCTAGGGGAACTCCGTCAGAAAAAAGAACGTTTGGTCAAAGCCATTCTCTTCCGTCTGGAAAAACTAGCGCCGGAAGACGCCTTACCTCTAGCGACGGCGCTGGGGCGTTTGTCCCCCACGGTCTTGCCAGAAATTTTGGAGCGCTCCCCCGCTAACTGGCCAAGCCGTTTAGACCCAACCCTTCTGGCGGCGCTACAGACGCCCTATGAAGAAACGGCGTGTTCTTTGGAATTGCCCCTAACGGATGCCCTGGAAGCCTTTAACAGTCTTCTTGCCGAACCTAATCCCCTGATTCAGTCCCTCTGTCTATTTTTGCTGGCCCAGTTTGACCCCGAGCGTCGGCCCCAATGGCAAGAGACCGCCGATTTAGACTCCCATCCCCTCCTAGCGGAAGTAAAGCGCCGTTTAAACCAGCCTTCGGCGCCGTTGACCCTAGATCATCTGCCAACCCTAGAGAAAATTGTCTGTCTTTACAACAGCGACTTTTTCCAATCTTTGGACGGCGACACCCTACTGGCCCTAGCCCAACGGGCCGAGGTGAAAACGTTTGACCAAGACGAACATATTACCGAAGCTGGAGACACCTGCCGGGAATTGCTGATTCTTCTGGACGGCGCCGTGGAAATCCAGCGCCGGCGCCGGGACGGCTCTCTACAAATTTCCAGCCTTTTGCCCGGGAAAATTCTAGACGAGTTGGAAGTCCTGGCCCACGCCCAAGCGTTGGGAACCATCCTAGCGAAAGCCTCCCCCACTCGGGTTTTGGCTCTACCCGTGGCGGCCTTTGACGATCTTTTGGAGCGTAATCGACCCTTGGCGCTCAAGGTCTTGGAACTGGAAAGCCTCCGCCTCAAAAACCTGCTGGAGGCCGGTTAATCTCCTCTTCGCTCGCTCACTAAAGTCCAATCGTTTTGCTCTTTCCCTCTGCTAGACCAAAATTAACCACGGCTTAAAAATACTCAAACACTACTTTGAGCCACTCTAACTTCTATAAATTTGGCTTTTAGGGCCCACTCTGAGCGGGTCTTCTGCCAAAATGTGTACGCGGGATAGCTTAAGTGAGGAAGTTAAAGTACAGTTTTTAGCGTAGATGGGGTTTATCTATACAAACGTCAGGAAAACGTGGCCAGCTATATTGATCAACAGAGCAAGCGCCTGCGGCAGGAACTTATTTCCGGCGCCTTAGCGCTGATTAGCCTATTTTTCCTCGGCATGATCTGGTATCGCCTCGTAGAGGGCTGGACCTGGGTGGATTCCGCCTACATGACGGCCATTACCCTCTCCACTGTCGGTTTTGGGGAAACCTATCCCCTCCAGACCAAATCCCGCGTGTTCACCATGTTGCTGATTTTGATGGGGTTTATCACCGCGGGCTACATGGTCAATCGCTTTACAGAAGCCTTCGTGCAGGGCTATTTTCAAGAGGGACTGAGGCGGAGGCAGGAGCGCCGGATGATTGAGCGACTAACCCGACACTATATTCTCTGCGGTTACGGCCGCACTGGACGCCAGATCGCTCAGGAATTTCAGGCGGAAGGGATTCCCTTCGTCATCCTCGAAGCCGACGGGGAGCAGGTTCAATTGGCTAAGGGCAAGGGTTATCCCGTGCTTTTGGGGGACGCGACCCTGGACGAAACCTTGCTCGCCGCCAAGATTGGCGAGGCGCTGTGTATTGTCGCCGCCCTCTCCTCCGACGCCGAAAATTTGTACACGGTTCTGTCCGCTAAAACCTTAAATCCAAACATTCGGGCCATCTCCCGGGCCAGCACCGAAGAAGCGGTGCAAAAATTGCAACGGGCCGGCGCCGACGAGGTGGTCTCCCCCTACATCACCGGCGGCAAGCGCTTGGCCGCCGCGGCGCTCCGGCCCCAGGTGCTCGATTTCCTCGACGGCATCCTTTCCGGGGGAGAGCGGCCGGTTTATCTCGAAGAATTTCAAATTAGCCAAGACACCTGCCCCCTTATCGGCCAGACGCTCAAACAAGCCCATCTGCGGGGACAGTCCGGCGCTTTGGTGTTGGCCATCCGTCGGGCGGATCGAACCTTACTGGTGGGGCCCACGGGGGAGACCCGACTACTGGATCAAGACACCCTCATTTGCCTCGGCGCCGCCGACCAACTGCGTCATTTAAACGAACTCCTCTGTCCCCTGGGGTTAAACAATCAAATTCAGCCCCCCAAAGAAGTTCGCTAAGTGTTTAACCCCTGGCCAAAAGTCGGCGCTTTTGGCGCCGGATGAGGGCTTGAAAGCGCCCCCAATTTTGTCCCCCAAAGGAGCGACCTTGATAGTATTGGCTCAGGTTCAACTTCGCGCCGCCCTGGAAGTGTAAAACCCGAGCTAGAACCGGAGCTTCCCCTGAAGATTGGGGTCGGAAATAGGGCAACCCATCCCGCCACTGAACCGCTTTCAGGTTTCCCCGCATCTGGTATTCCTTTTCAGTATAATTATCAGGAAAGTTCATATTATTGTCTATCACAACCCCTTGACAGCGCCGGGCCAGATTTAACATCCTCTTGGGATAATCTTGGGCGTAAAAGTACAGCGTTGTCATATCGCAGACGCCGCCGGGGAGAGCTTGGTCTTGGTGCCATTGGTATTTTTCCCGATAGCGCCGGAGGGAATCGGGGTCTTGGAAACTGTCGAGGCAATAGCGGCAAAAGTCCCGTAATCCCGCCCGCGTCCAGTAGCTAACGTGACCCGAGGCGCTCCAGCCTGGATAATCTTGCCCCTTGTCGGGAAGTAAATAGGCGCAGGGCCAGTTTTCCAAACCATAGTGGGCGCTTAAATCCTCGACGGCGCCGAAGAGAAGGGCGTCGGAATCCAAGTAGAGAACAGAGTCCAATCCCCGAGCTTCCATATAGTTGAGTAAATAAAACCACCTTAACCAGCAAAAACGCTCAAACTGGGGCGAATTACTGGAAAGATGGACATAACGGCGCTCAAACTCCTCTATCTCGGCGCTCGGGTAATCCCGAAGAAACCGACAGCTAATCCCCGGCAATTTTTGCCCGTCTCCCAGTAAAATTACTTCGCTTAAGGGGCTATAGGTTTGGGCTTGATAGAGCGCGAAGGGAAGATACCAGCTACGGCCTTGGTGAATGAAAACAACCGGGGTGGGAAGAGGCATGGGGGACGGAAAAGATTAGGGACTAACAGGGGAATTATAGGATTTTGTGGATAACGCTCCCCCCAGTCTTACCATCTTCTACTGTCCTTCCGCCGGCGCTTGGGGACAGGTGCGCTCCCCAAAATTACACTGGTAAATATAGGGCTTTTGCCAATCCAGGGGAATTTCCAACAAATCCCGAGCGCCGGTCATGCCTTGACCCATAAAAAGTAAGAGGGCGAAACAATTGAGGGCGATGTGAGCCAAACGCCAACGGTTCTGGCGGTCCTGGTAAATGTCCTGCACAATGGCGACGGAAAAAATCATCAACAGCGCCGCCGCCACGCCGTAGTAATAGTGGGAAAACATCCACTCGTCGTCCCGGCGAAAGACCTCCGGTTGGAAGCCGATTAAAATTAAACTCATGCCCGTCAGACTGGCGAAAATGCCCCGACCCAACTTGGCGCGGGAGCGGAGCAGGAGGAAAAAACTGCCCGCCGCTAGGAGGAAAAAGAGCGTCACCAGCCCGACTCTCAGGGGTTCCGCCGTTAAGGTGTTGTTTTTGAGAAATTTAGAGAAAATGGGGAAACCCATGCCCAACAGCGCCGAAACCACCACGCCGATACTCAGCCAGGTGCCGATGGCCACATGATCCGGCCCCACGGAGGGGGCGATTTTGCTTTTAGCGCCGCCCCGCACTTCCAGACGTCGGCGCCGGGTGAGCAGGGCCCGATTCACCACAATGCCAATGAGGGGATACACCACAATGATGGCCAGAGCGGGATGGAGGAGGGAGAGACGGTCGTAGAGATCCATAGTTCTAAGAAGAGTGAAAGGGAAAAAGTCGATGCAACTACTTTAACTACCGGCGCTTGCCCCAGGAAAAACCAAACTTTTTCAAAAAAGACAGCGCCCGTTGTCCTTTCCCCTCCGTTTCCAAGCTGGCGATTTGGGGCGCCTCTCCGTCCATACCCAGAATTTCATAGGCGTCCAGTAGGGGTAAACTTTCTTGAAGGCTAACCCGGCGCCCCACCCGGGCCCGACCCTTCAACTGTTGATAGACCGCCTCGGAAACCAGCAATTGACTCCCCAACTCCTGGTTTTTAAATTCCAAACGGTTTACCCCCACCGCCGTTTCCCCCAGGGGCGTCAGCAGAGTGGATTGTCCCGCCAGTAGCGGCACTAACACGGTGGAGCCATAGTGGACGCCGATGCTCACCGTCAGGGGTTGATAGCGCATTTGGGCTAAAAAATCGTTCAGTTCCCCCACTGACTCCAACATGGCCAACGCGGCCCAGACCGCCTGCTCCGCCGGACTCAGCCCCGCGTTTTTAATCCCGAAGACCGCCAGCAGTTTTTTGCCCATGACGTTGGGAATCTCGCCCCCAAAGCGGGCGGCGCATTTCTGCATCCGGCTAAAGTAGCGCCCCATCAGATAAACAATGTCGTAGGCGAAATTTACCTCGTCAAAATCCACGGCGCCGCGAATATTGGCCGCCAACAGCGCCACGGGACGCTCCTGGTTGATGGCGTCGGCGCTTAACTGCTGATCGACAATATCTAAATCGCCGGAGTCGAAAACGAGACGCCGGAGGGTAGCGTAACCCGAAAGTTTGGTTTGACAAGCCAGTCGCACGTGGAAGGGTAAATCTAGGCGTTTTGCCAGCGCCTTTTCCGCCTCCGTGGGGGGACTGCACTGGTCGGCGCCTTCGAGGATCATGACGCGACAGGTGGAGCAGTAGGCCCGACCGCCGCAGATATTGGTGTGAGCGATGCCTTCCTTGAGGAGCGCGTCCAGGACGGTCTCCTGGGGGCCGATGGGAACGGAGCGATTTTCCGGGAGACAGGTGAAAGTAGCCATGGGTTAGGCGCCGGCGTCAAACCGGGGAGTAAGAGCTGTCGTTTAACTCCCCCTCTTGGGAGGGGGCTGGGGGGTGGGTCTAAACTTAAGCTCTAACCCACCCCTAACCCCTCCGAGGGAGGGGAACCGGAAACTTAGGCTTTCAAGTTAGACGCGGTTTAACTTTGTTCTTTCAAGCGAATCATGGCGGAGCCAACGGGAAATTCCCCGTCAATTCCCTCCAACATAGCGCTGACTCGGTAAAGCGCCCGCCCGCCAATTTTAGACATATCCAAGTTGGTGAATTGAATAGTCACATAACTATCCGGCTTAATGGGTTGGTTAAAGTTGAGGGTCAAGCCATTGGCGGAAACCATGGCTTTGGCGGGGATTTCTTGCCCAAATTTATCCACCGCCTTGGTTTGAAAAGAGTCGCCGGCGCCGGGAGGAAGGGCGACGGTGACGGATTTGAGCGCGAAACCCGTGACGGCGAGGGTGATGAAATGCTTATTTTTACTGCCGACATAACCGGAGTCGGAAATAAAGGGGGCGCTAAAGCGCATGGTCATTTGCGCTTGAGCCGGGGCGGAAGGTAAGGCCAGCGCCGTCGCGGAAAGCAGAAAAGCGGAGCAGACACCGAGAAATTTAGCGGTCAACATGATGGTTTGAGGGATTAGAGAAAAACAGCGGTTAACGATGCGAACGAATCAAACTAAAGTCCGTAGCCGGGCCAGCGCCGTCTCGGGTTCATAGCGCCGGGAAAAGTCGGGTTCGATAAAGGCCTCGACAATGCGACGGCGCCGGTCGAGGATAAAAGTGGCCGGGATGGGCAGAAGCCAGTCCTCGGAGCCGTTGTAATCCGGCAGGGGATGACCCCAAGCGTAGTACAGCGCCCGAACGGCGTCGGGAACGACAAACGCTAAGCCGTAATCCTGGGCGGTCTGACAACCGAGATCGCTCAGGAGGGGATACCCCAGCCCGTTGCGCTCCGCCATGGCCCGAGAAATGGTTAATGTCTGGGGAGAGACCGCTAAGAGGAAAGCGCCCAGCGCCTGAATCTCGGGCCAGATTCCTTGGTAGGCCCGCAATTCCAAAAGACAGTAGGGACACCAACCGCCCCGAAAAAAGGAAAGAATCAGCGGCCCCTTCTCCACTTGCTCCGAGAGAGAGACTAGAGTTCCTTCGGCGCTGACTAGCATAAAATCCGGCGCTAGATCCCCCGGCCGGAGACTGGGGCGTTGGGCAAACCGCTCTCGTAATTCCGCCGCCGCCGTTTCCAAGATGGCCAAGGTTGCCGGGGGAGATTTAGCCAAAAATTCTTGATGGAATTGACGGAGTTGAATTTGGAGGGACATGGACAACGCCGGAGGTTAACGGGAAGCCTTAACGAACTTCGTCGGCGGGGAACTGGGTCACTTTCCCGGATTTCACCGCCACCACCACATCGTAGTTAGAGCAGTAGGAGAAGGTCACATTGTTGGCTTTATTGTAGAGATTAACCACCATGCCGGCGCCGCCGGGTTGCACGCCGATGGGGGTCAGGTCTTTGTAGAAAAAGCGCCGCAGTTGGTCGCCGCTCCCAATCTGCCCTTTGCTTTTAATAATCAAGTCAATTTGTTGTTGGGGGGTCAGTTCCGGCGCCGCCTGGGCGATAGAAGCGAGTTGCGGCAGAGCGCCCTCCAGAACAATCTCGCCGATAACCATGCCGGCGCTTAAGGTCAGGGGAGCGAGGAAAAGAGCGAAGGCTTTGGGGTTTAACATAAATTCAATCGCGGAAACAGAGAAAACAAGCGGAATGACTCGTATAGTGCGGGATATTTTTGGGTTTGAGAAGCCCCAAAATAGGAATAGGGGTTATGCCTTAGGGGAATAGGGGCCGCTTTAAGATGAATTAAACCCGCGTTGCTGTTGCGAAAACCATGAAAACCTGGAGCGATATTTTGCGAGACTACGGCGCCGAGGGCGGCCGGATTCCCCAGGGCTGGTACGACGAGGTGGCGGAAGCCTACCGGCTCTATCGTCCTCCCTATGACCCTGATTTTTTGGACCAGGTTTGGGTTTGGGCCGACCTAGTCCCCGGCGCTCGCTTGTTGGAAATCGGTTGCGGCCCCGGCGCCGTCACCCTGCCCCTAGCCCGGCGCGGTTTGCGGATTGTGGCCCTAGACCCCAGCGCCGGCGCTTGCGAAACGGCCCGGCGTCTCTGCGCCCCCTTTCCCGAGGTTCGGGTGGAGCAATGTCTCTGGGAAGAGTGGATCTGGGACGGAGAACCCTTTGACGCCATCCTAGCGGCGACGGCTTGGCATTGGCTCTCGCCCCAACGGCGCTGCGCCTTAGCCCGTCGATATCTCAAACCCGACGGGGTTCTCATCTTGCTCTGGAATACCCCGCCCCAGCCCGAGGAAGATATTTGCGCCCGCCTCGACCCGATTTACCAAGAATTGGCTCCGGAACTGCCCGCCTACGCCCGCCGAGCTAGCTTGACCCAACACCGCCGCAATTTGGAGACCTTTGAGCAAGAGCTTTTAAACTGCGGCTATTTTAGCCAAATTGTTCAGGCCGACGTCCTCCAAGACCGTGATTACGCCCTTGCCGACTACCTCGGACTGCTCAGCACCCTTTCCCCCTTTATCGCCCTGACGGCGCCGCGGCGCCAAGCGCTCTTAGCGGCGCTGGGGAAGACGTTGCGGGAGACGGGACGGGAAACCTTGCCTCTCTCCCATCTGACGGCCTTGCAAATCGCGCGTCTGAAATCACCGGAAACACAAATGACCTATTCCCGCAATTTTTCGCCAGTGTGACCCAGATAGCAGTTTTTCCTCAAAACCTGGGTTAATCTAAACAGTATCAACCGCAAAAAACCCTTGCTCCAGAATTGTATCGAGATGGCGATAATTATGAACTCTACTCCCGCCCCCGCAACCCCCGTTTGGCAGAATCTCCAACAGGCCATCGCCGCCACCTCCGGCTTTAAGTGCTGGCAAGACGACCAAAGCGAAGTCGCCTCCACCCTCGAAAGCCAAGTCCGGCGCTATCTTCGCCAAACCCTGGAAACCTTAGCTTATTAAGGCCTATTCCGGCGCTAGCCGTAAGAGTTGACCGGGGTTGGCGTCCGTCAAAACATAGAGATAACCGTCCGGCCCCTGCCGCGCGTCCCGCGTCCTCTCCCCAATGGGCACGCGGGATTCTCTTTTGACCCGCCCCTCTTCGTCTAATTCCAAGCGATGGAGGCTCCGGGAAACCAGACCCCCCAGAAATAAATTGCCCCGCCATTGGGGAAAACGATTGCTCGTATACACCGCTAAACCGGAGGGGGCGATGGCGGGCGTCCAGACCCGTTGGGGAGAGACCATGGCGGGATCGGCGCTTGTCGGCGCCACGGGTTTGTCGGCGCTGTACTCCAAGCTAAAGGAAACGAGGGGCCAGCCGTAATTTTCCCCCCGGCGAACCTCGTTCAATTCGTCGCCGCCCCGAGAGCCGTGCTCCGTGGCCCACACCTTCTTTCTCAAGGGATCGTAGGCCATGCCCTGGATATTGCGGTGGCCGTAGCTCCAGACCTCCGGCGCCGCCCCTGGGCGGTTAAGAAAGGGATTATTCGGGGGAATTTTCCCGTCTTCGGTAATGCGAATCACTTTTCCCAAATGACTGCCAAGATTCTGGGCCTGGAGGCGAATCAAGTCTCCCTCTAATCGAACCGGCGGATTGCCGCCGTCGCCAATAGACACCAACAGGGTTTGATCCGGTAGCCAAACCAAACGGGAGCCGAAGTGTTGACCGTCTCTTTTACTCTGTCCCACTTCAAAAATCACCTCCCAGTCTGTGAGAGCTTGGCCGTCAAACTTGGCCCGGGCCACCCGGGTGCGATTCGCCTCTCGGGAGCCGTGGGCGTAAGAAAAATAGAGCCAGCCCGTTTCCTGAAAGCGGGGATGAACGGCGATATCCAGCAGTCCGCCCTGTTGGCTAGCGAAAACTTGTTCGGCGCCGACCGTGGCCACTTCGCCGAGGCCGGGAATGGGATTCGGGTCAAGTTTCCCATTACGAACCCGCCGCAGGCGTCCGGGGCGCTCGGTAATGAGAATATCGCCATTGGGGAGCCAAGCCAGTCCCCAGGGATGCTCCAACCCCTGGACGACGGATACTGTTTTCACGGCGGTGACGGGCGGTTCCTCCGCTTGGGGCCCCGAGAGAGTCTCGGGCACCGTCGGCGCCGCGGCGCATCCCCAAAGAGGGAAAAGACTGCCTAGGAATCCGATTAGGATTAACCAATATGGGGTTTTCATGAAAAATCGGAGAAATCTAAGCGGTTAAAAAGGCTCTATACCTTGGTTTTATCCCCCCTAGCCTCCCTTGGAAAAGCCACTGTGCACACATATACTAAAATAATTTCTGAAATGCCATCAAGAACCCCTCCCTAGCCCTCCCCTTGGCAAGGGGAGGGAACAACTATTTCTAGTTCTCCCCCTTACCAAGGGGGAGTTAGAGGGGGTTTTGACGCTTGTGTATACACCGTAGCCTTGGAAAGGGGGGAACCGGCCTTCAAAGTCCTCACTTCGACAAGCTCAGTACGGCGCCTTGCAAAGGAGAATTTAGGGGGATTCATAGAGGCGGATTCGAGCTTCCCTATTCTAATCAACCCGGCGGATTCCGGTTTCGGCTCCGGTTCCCAAAAAGCCGCAGTGGATCTGCCCGCCCCTTGATACACTGAAGTATCGACGGTTTCTTCTCCCGCTTACACGCCCCCATGCTTTCTACGGAATTGCCTCCCTCCCCCTCTGGCCAGGCCTTTATCGATCAGCCCCGCTCCCCGTCCCCCAACCAGAATTTGGTTCCCCTCAGCGCCGAGATTAACGCCCAGGGACATTTAGAAATCGGCGGTTGCGACGTCCCCGCTTTAGTGGAAAAGTTCGGCTCTCCCCTCTACATTCTGGACGAAACCACCCTCCGGGCCGCCTGCGGACAGTATCGGGACGCCTTTAAAGCCTACTATCCCGGCCCGAGTCAGGTGATCTACGCCTCCAAGGCCTGGAGTTGTTTGGCGGTCTGCGCTGTGGTGGCCCAAGAAGACCTAGGCTTCGACGTCGTCTCCGGGGGGGAACTCTACACGACCTTGAGAACCTTGGGACAAATGGGCTGGAATACGGCGGAGGCGGCCAGTAAGATTTACTTCCACGGCAATAATAAATCCCGGCAGGAACTGGAAGAAGCCCTGGCGGTGGGATGCGTCATCATCGTCGATAACTGGTTAGAGTTGGAAACCCTGGCCCGCCTCGGCGCCGAGCGCCCGGAAGCGCCGATTCCCATTTTGCTCCGCCTCACCCCCGGCATCGAGTGCCACACCCACGACTACATCCGCACCGGGCATTTGGATAGTAAATTTGGCTTTGATCCCCAGCAATTGGACGCCGTCTTTACCTTTGTCGCCCAACAGTCCCAATTCCATTGCTTGGGCCTCCACGCCCACATCGGCTCCCAGATTTTCGAGCGCCAGCCCCATCAAGATTTAGGGGACGTGTTGGCGGATTGGTTTGAAAAAGGTCTCGGCCACGGGTTGCCCTTGGAGATTCTCAACATTGGCGGCGGTTTAGGGATTCGTTATACGGAACAGGACGACCCCCCCAGTATTGAAGAGTGGGTTAAGGCGGTTTCCGAGGCCGTGGTTAAAGCTTGCGAGAAGCGCCGGTTAGCCCTACCCAAACTGATGGCGGAGCCGGGGCGCTCTTTAATCGGGACGGCCTGCGTCACCGCCTATCGAGTGGGCGGGAAAAAAGTGGTTCCCGGTATTCGAACCTATCTAGCGGTGGACGGGGGCATGTCCGACAATCCCCGCCCCATTACCTACCAGTCCCTCTATCGAGCCATTTTGGCCAACAAGGCGACGGCGCCGACCGCGGAGCCGGTGACCCTAGCGGGCAAACACTGCGAATCGGGGGATATTCTTATCCATGACCTCCCGTTGCCCGCCGCCGAGCCGGGGGATATTGTGACGGTTTTCGCCACCGGCGCCTATAACTACAGCATGGCCTCTAACTACAATCGTCTGCCCCGACCGGCCGCGGTTTTGGTCAAGGACGGCGAGGCCAATCTGATTCTCAAACGAGAGTCCTACAGCGATTTAATCCGCCAGGACTGTTTGCCCCATCGCCTCCTCAAATAGAGATTACTTTTAACCCCCCTTGACCCATGACGGGCTTTCCCGTTGACCCCGGCGCCTTACTCCAACTGCTCCATAATGCCCTCGATCTCGGTTTGGTGGCGGCCCTCTTTTATGGAGTCAGCTTGGTTATTGGGGAATATCCCAATCTCTGGACGCTCAGGGGGTTGCTCGTTCTCGTCGGCGCCCAGGTTTTGAGCCGGATTCTTCAGCTAGAACTGCTCCAATTCGTGCTGGAAAAACTGGTTCTCGGCGCCGCGGTGGCCTTGGCGGTGATTTTTCAAGTGGAATTTCGGCGCGCTTTGGAACTCTTGGGCCGGGGCAAACTCCTCAAACTTTTTCAACCCCCCGCCTCGGTTCCTAAAACCGAGAGCGCCATCGACGAAATCATCGACGCGGTCAAGGAGCTTTCCCAAAATCGGGTGGGGGCGCTGATGGTGGTGGAAACCCAAGGCAGTTTAGACAGTCGTATCTTTGTGAACTCCGGCGTGACCCTCAACGGCGAGTTGTCTAAAGAGCTTTTGCAAACTATTTTCCAGCCCAAAACCCTCCTCCACGACGGCGCCGTCTTTATTCGCGGCAGTCGCGTCCTCGCCGCGGGCGTCATTTTGCCCCTCTCGGAGCGGAGCGCCTCCCGCCAGTTGGGCACCCGGCACCGGGCCGCCATGGGCATCACGGAGCGGAGCGAAAATTGTCTCTGCATCGTCGTCTCGGAAGAAACCGGCTCCATTACCCTAGCGGAGCGGGGAAAGCTCAATCGCCCCCTCACTAGCAGTAAACTAAGGGAATTACTGGACGCCCAATTTACCCCCCTGACGGAACGGGAAACCGCGGCGCCCCGCCTGGGGCATCTGGGTCGGGCGCTGGGTTCCCAAGGAAAATGGTTTCTGCGGCGCTTTTTGGGCCGCCCTGCTCCTCCGGCTCCAGACGATAAATCGTAAACATGACCGCATCCTCTCCCCTGTTGCAAGACCGTCCCCTCGACCTTGACCCCGAGCGCCTGCCCCGTCATATCGCCGTGATTATGGACGGCAACGGCCGTTGGGCGAAACAAAAGGGTCTGCCCCGGATTCGGGGACACCAAAAGGGAGTGGACGCCCTCAAAGGTCTCCTACGCTGTTGCGATGATTGGGGCATTCCGGCGCTGACGGCCTACGCCTTTTCCACGGAAAATTGGGGGCGCCCCCTGGAGGAGGTGGAATTTTTGATGACCCTCTTTGAGCGGGTTCTGCGCCGGGAATTGCGGGAAATGCACGAAAAAAACGTGCAAATTCGCTTTGTGGGCAATCTCGGCGCTCTGCCAGCTTCTTTGCAGGCGGAAATCGACCGCTCCATGGCGGAAACGGAGCAGAATACTGGCATTCAGTTCACCGTGGCCACCAACTACGGCGGTCAACAGGAAATCTTGGACGCTTGCCGGGCCATCGCCCGTTTGGTTCAGGAAGGCCGGCTAGCGCCGGAGGAGATCGACGAGGCGGTGATGGAGAAACACCTCTACACGAAGGGTCTCTCCCACCCGGACTTACTAATCCGCACCAGCGGGGAGATGAGGATTAGCAACTTCCTGCTCTGGCAGATGGCCTACGCCGAAATTTATGTCACCTCCACCCTCTGGCCGGACTTTGACCGGGAATCTCTCCACCAGGCGCTCTTAGATTTTCAAGGCCGGCACCGGCGCTTTGGCAAGCTTTAGCTCAGCTTTTGGCGGATAAACGCCACCAACTGAGACATATTTTTCTTGAGGCTTTCCACCTCCGCGGTCAGGTGGGCCACCTGTTGTTTGAGATCCTGAAGCTCGTCGCCGGTTTCCGGGATGGAGGCTTTGGCGGGAGCGGCGCCGACGGGTTTGGCGTGTTTTTTGGCTTTGACCATGGCCTCTTTGATGGCCGCCACCAGTTCCTTTTGCTCGAAGGGTTTTTCCACAAAGGCGAAGAACTCGAAGGGTTCCGCCAGTTTTTCCAGCACCTCTTCTTTGCGTCCCGACATCAACACTAGGGGAATGCTTTTGAGATCATAGTTTTCTTGCACTGCCTGATAGACCTCCCAGCCCGTCATTTTGGGCAGGAGCCAGTCCAACATGATTAAATTGGGACGCTCGGTTTTGATCAGATTAAACCCCTCCAGCCCGTCCCGCGCCTCCAAAACCTCGAAGTTACCCTGGGGGAGCATATCCCGCACCCGCATCCGAATCACTTTACTATCGTCAATGACGAGGATTTTGTGAGTGGCCACAATCGATACTCCTTACTGGGTTGCTCAAAGGGGAGGGGTCAAGAAAAAAACGGCGCCGAGGAGAGTAACGTCCCTTCGGTAATGAAGTGTAACCCTATTTTAGGGAATGTCCGGCAGATCGCCGATATTTTTCAGCGCCAGATCCGGGCAGGTTCGTTTCGCCAGACCCGTCAACACTTTTCCGGGCCCCACTTCCCAGAGGTCGGTGACCCCGAGGGTCGGCAGGGTTAGCAGGATTTCCCGCCACCGCACCCCCCCCGTCATCTGGGCCAGCAGGCGAGTTTTGAGAACCGCCGGGTCGCCGCTGGGGCTGGGATCGGTGTTCGCTAAAACGGGACACTGCGGCGCCCTAAATTCGACGGCGGTTAAAACCGCCTCAAAGGCCTGGGCCGCGGCGGCCATCTGGGGAGAGTGGAAAGCGCCGGACACTTTTAGGGGAACCACCCGTTTGGCCTTGAGTTGCGGAAGTAGCTGATCCATCGCCTCCGCGGGGCCGGAGAGAACCACCTGCTCGGCGCTGTTGTCGTTGGCTAGGACGACTTCCGGGTATGCCGCTAAAAGGCCCTGCAACTGCTCCGGGTCAAACTTGATTAGGGCGGCCATTTTGCCTCCCTGGGCCGCTTCCATCAGCAAGGCCCGCTTTTGCACCAATTTTAAGCCCGTCTCAAAATCAAAGACCCCGGCGCTATAGAGCGCCGAATATTCCCCCAAACTATGGCCGGCGACGTAATCGGGATTTTGCCCCCCTTCCTTCAACAGATCCGCCAAAATCGTTTCCACCACATATAAACAGGGTTGGGTGTGGCGGGTCAGTCCCAGTTCCGCCTCGTCACCTTGGCATTTTTCTAACACCGACCAGCCGAGAATTTCCTCCGCCTCCGCCAAACGACGGCGCCCCCCCTCCGTTTCCGGTAAACTCCCTGTCATCCCTACCGCCTGGGAGCCTTGTCCCGGAAAAACCCACGCTGTTTTCATAGAAACTTTTAATTGTCCGAATCGCTAGCCAAAACTCCAGGATTATATCAGGACAGGGTCAAGCCATGGGAAAGTAGTCGGGGTCTAAGATTTGTTCCTGGGTGAAGGGACATTCTGGGGGAAAGGCGGCGACAGGAAGTCCTGTTTCTTTGGCCGCATCCTTGCGAGCGTCTTCATAGCCGTCCCCAAGCTCTTGTTGAAGATAGGGTTTCAGGCTGGGACTGTCTTTTAAAACGGCTTTAATCTGGCGCCGTTGTTCATTAATGGTGGCAATCCAGCTTGCAGTCTGCTTTTGGGGCTGATACTGACACTTGAGCAGATGCATAAGCAAAACGATTAAACGGGTTTTGATTTCCCGTTTGTCACTGCGTCCCATTGCTTCGATCTCTTCGATGAGGTTTTCTAGGTCTAAAGCTCCAAAATTACCGGCTTTTAGGCTTTTAGCGGTTTCTTCAATCCATAGGTTAAAGTCGGCGTCGTAGAGCGCGGGGGTCATGGTTCCTCCTAAATGTAAGTCGCATCTGGTTAAGCTGGCGCCGAAGGTAAGCCTGAGCATATGAGGTCAAGCATTGGGGAAGTAATCGGGATCGAGGATTTGTTCCTGGGTGAAAGGACATTCCGGGGGAAAGGCCGAGGCGGGAAGTTTGGTTTCCGCGACGGCGTCCCGTTTGGCTTTTTGATAACAGTCGTCTAATTTTGACGCTAGGTAGGGTTTGAGGCTGGGACTATCTTCTAAGACCAGTTCGATCTGATCTCTTTGTTCATTGATGGTGGTTCGCCAACTTCTGGTTTTCTTGTGGGGTGGATATTGACATTTGAGCAGGTGCATAATCAAGACTTTCAGACGGTTGACAAGTTCTCGTTTATCGCTACGGGTCATACTCTCGATCTCTTCGATGAGATGTTCTAGATCTAAGTCTTGAAAATTACCGGTTTTAAGGCTTTTGGCGGTTTCTTCAATCCACAGATTAAAGTCGGCGTCGTAGAGCGCGGGGGTCATGGTTTCCTCTTCATTGAAAGCGAAAACAGCCGCTCTTCAACGGGTTAGGCTGAAGCGCGGCTATTCTTGAAATTAGCGGTTGAGTCGAACTAACCGCGCCGACTATTCGGAAAATTCGGCGTCGATGACGTCGTCGCCGCTGGGAGCCGAACCGCCCGTCGGCCCCCCGGCGTTGGGATCAAAACCGCTTCCTTCGGCGCCGCCGGCCTGTTGGTACATATTGGTGCCAATGCTGTACAGCGCCTGTTGCAGTTCCGGCAGGAGGGTCTGGATTTTAGCGTCGTCTTCCCCTGCGACGGCTTCCTTCAGATCCTTAATTAAGCCTTCAGCTTTGGTTTTATCGGCGGCGGGCACTTTGTCGCCCAAATCGGCGAGTTGTTTTTCCGCTTGATAGACTAGGGAATCCGCTTGGTTTTTGCGGTCGATTTTTTCCCGGCGCTCTTTGTCGGCGGCGGCGTTGGCTTCCGCTTCCTTGACCATCCGTTCCACTTCCGTGTCGGGCAGGGTGGAAGCGCCGGTGATGCTGATGGACTGCTCTTTGCCGGTGCCCCGGTCCTTGGCGGTGACGTTTAAAATGCCGTTGGCGTCAATGTCGAAGGTGACTTCGATTTGAGGAACGCCCCGGGGCGCCGGGGGAATACCGTCGAGGCGGAAGGTGCCGAGGCTCTTGTTATCCTTGGACATTTCCCGCTCCCCTTGCAGGACATGGATTTCCACATTGCTTTGGCCGTCCACCGCCGTGGAGAAGGTTTCCGATTTTTTGGTGGGGATGGTGGTGTTGCGGGGAATGATTTTGGTCATCACGCCGCCGAGGGTTTCCACCCCGAGGGAGAGGGGAGTCACGTCCAGCAGAAGGATGTCCTTGACTTCCCCGGCTAAAACGCCCCCTTGGATGGCGGCGCCGACGGCCACCACTTCGTCGGGGTTAACCCCCTGGTTGGGGTCTTTGCCGAGAACTTTCTTGACCAATTCCTGCACCGCGGGGATGCGGGTGGAACCACCGACAAGAACCACTTCGTCTAGGGCGCTTTTATCGATTTTGGCGTCCCGGATGGCGTTTTCCACCGGAATCCGGCACCGGTCGATCAGGTCGGCGCAGAGTTCTTCAAATTTGGCCCGGCTCAGGGTAGTGTCCAAGTGTTTGGGCCCGTCTTGAGTGGCGGTAATGAAGGGCAGGTTAATTTCCGTCTGGGAAACCCCGGAGAGTTCGATTTTCGCTTTCTCCGCCGCTTCCGTCAGGCGCTGGAGGGCTTGTTTATCCTGACGGAGATCGATGCCTTCGGTTTTCTTGAACTCGGCGGCCAGGTAGTCCACAATTTTTTTGTCGAAGTCGTCCCCGCCGAGGTGGGTGTCCCCGGAGGTGGCTAGGACTTCAAAAACCCCTTCCCCGACTTCTAGGACAGAGACGTCAAAAGTGCCGCCCCCGAGGTCAAAGACGAGAATGGTTTCGTTGCTTTTTTTATCCAACCCGTAAGCTAGAGACGCGGCGGTGGGTTCGTTGATAATCCGCAGGACTTCAATCCCGGCGATTTTCCCGGCGTCCTTCGTGGCTTGGCGCTGGGAGTCGTTAAAGTAGGCGGGCACGGTAATCACCGCCTGGGTGACGGTTTCCCCCAGATATTTGCTGGCGTCGTCCACCAGTTTCCGTAGCACCTGGGCGGAAATTTCCTCCGGCGCGAACTGTTTGCTCTGGGCGGGACAATCTAGCTTGACGTTGCCGCTCCCGTCCCGAAGCACTTGGTAAGCCACTTCCGTGGCCTCGTTGGTGATTTCGTCGAATTTGCGACCGATGAAGCGTTTCACCGAATAGAAGGTGTTGCCGGGGTTCATTACCGCCTGACGCTTAGCGATTTGCCCCACCAGCCGGTCGCCGTTTTTGGCGTAGCCCACCACCGAGGGCGTCGTCCGAAAACCTTCAGCGTTGGCAATTACGGTGGGTTTGCCCCCTTCCATCACCGCGACGCAAGAGTTGGTGGTTCCAAGATCAATGCCAACAACTTTTCCCATAACGTTAAATTTGACTCCAATAACTATAAGCGGATGAAAGGGAATCGGTGGGAGCGGCGCTCCGGCAATTCCTTTTCCTATAGCTCTTAGTGTGCCGGAAACCCCCGCCGGAGCAAAAGTGTAGGTTTCCGCACTCCTGGGGGTTAAGTCCCCCAGCCCCTTCTCCCTCCTTCAGCTACGCTCAGGGAACGGGAGAAGGGGGATCAAGGTTCCTCTCTCAAATCCGCTCCGGGGCGGATTTTTTTTGGCCCGGCGCCGCCAGTTTCGAGGAAATCAATTCAATAGTTTGCATCCGTTGAGTCTGGGGTTAGGTCGTCTAAAGCGAGAGTAACGGCCGGCGCCCTCGGGGCTGTAGATGAAGTTTACAGATCCTTATGTTTTATCAAATAAACTATTTTTGGTAATGAAATCGACAAGAAATAACAATTAATTCTTCCTCTAATATTTCATAAACTAGACGATGTTCGGAGTTAATTCGCCTTGACCAATAGCCTGACAGGTTAGCTTTAAGCGGTTCTGGCTTGCCGATCCCTTCAAAAGGATTTCTAACACTTTCTTTAATGAGTAAGTTGACTCTTTTTAAAAGTTTTTTGTCATTATCTTGTAGCCATAGATAATCTAACCAAGCGTTTTCTGTAAAAGTGATTTTCATGGTTCGATTAATTCTTTAACCAATCTATGACCGGACTGAGCCTGTTTGATAGATTCCATAAGATGGGAGGCGTTGGCGGGATTAGAAAGCAAATACAAGGTCTCTTGCCAAGAATTAAATTCATCTAAGGATATTAAGACGGCTTGTTTGCCTTGCTCATTGCATAGGATAGTTGGCTCGGCGTCTAAATTGACTTGATCAATGAGCGCGTCTAGTTTTTGCTGGGCTTGTTTGCTGGTAATGGCTTGCATTTTAAGGCGTAAAAAAAGGCGTAAAAATTGTTATTGGGTTTCAATATAGCATGAATTGTTCGTTGATCTGTTTACGCTCATACCCTTCGGCCTTGCTCAGGAACCACTGCGCTCAGGGTATCACCCGGCGCCTTCTCCCGCTCCCCGAGCGTAGTCGAGGAAGGGAGAAGGGGAGTCAAAGTCCCTTTCTTAAATACGCGCCGGCGCCGAGGCGGATTAAAGACTTGTGTGTACACCGTAGCCTTAAGAAGGGGGGTTGGAGGGATAAATACTGTCTCGGTAATCGAAAGGCGATCGCCGTGGGAGACGGTCAAGATGGCGTAAACTCAGGGAGGATTTAGTGCAATCAGTAACGTTTAGTTCGTGACCAATGCGCCTGACGACTACGATAGTCCTTGGAAAACTGCTCTGGTGCGGTATTTCCCGGAATTTCTGGCGTTTTACTTTCCAGCGGCTTATGAATCCATTAATTGGACATCCCCCCATACGTTCCTAGAGCAAGAACTGGCCCAAATTGTGGCGGATGCGGAATTAGGACGGCGACGGGTGGATTGTTTGGTGGAAGTGACCCTGACTACGGCTAGGCAGGAGTGGGTTTATATCCATGTGGAGATTCAGGGGCGACGGGATAAAACCTTTGCTGAACGGCTGTTTATCTACAACTATCGGCTTTACGACCGCTATCACCGTCCCGTGGCCACCTTAGCTGTGTTGGCGGATACAAATCCGAGGTGGCGACCCCAGGGATTCAGCTATGACTTGCTGGGAAGTCGGACAAGCATTGAATTTGCGGCGGTCAAGATTCTTGACTACGCCAACCAACTGGATGCTTTGCTAGACAATCCCAACCCTTTTGCCCTGGTGACTGCGGCTCATTTACTAACCCAGCAAACTCGGAGAAATCCCGCCGGGCGTTATGACGCGAAGTGGCGGTTGGCTCGATTACTATATGAGAGGGATTGGGATAAGCAACGGATTCTCGATTTATTTGGCATTATCGACTGGTTAATGAAGTTGCCCCAAAACTTGGATAAACAACTGTGGACTTCCATTCAAAATTTGGAGAGGAACAAAGCTATGCCTTATGTCTTATCGGTAGAACGTATTGCTCGTCAGGAGGGTCGTCAGGAGGGACTTCAAGAGGGTCGCCAGAAGGGTCTTCAAGAGGGTCGTCAGGAGGGGCTTCAAGAGGGTCGCCAGAAGGGTCTTCTTGAAGGAGAATCTCTGCTGATTGTGCGGCTGTTGTCAAAACGATTTGGTGCTTTGAGTCCAGAGATGGTGGCACGGATTCGGGGCTTGACGGTGTCGCAGTTGGAACAGTTGGGGGAGGCGCTGTTGGATTTTCAATCCTTGGCGGATTTGGATAATTGTTTGGATTCTCTTTAGGGCGATCTCTGCTAGTCAATATCCCCACCCCAAAACCTATCCTTACCCTGGGGAAGGTGCCCGAAGGGCGGAAGGGGTTAAACACCTGGGACTTTAATTGAGTTAAAGTTTACTGTTGGCTACTGGCGATGGAAAAGCGAAGGGCTTGTTCGCTGATCTATTGTGCTTTGTCTGGATTTGTAGGAAAAAAGTACGGATTGATAGTAACACTGATCACGAAATGAGAGTGATCGGGGTTCCAAAAATATATTTTTGGGACAATCTTAGGAAAATATAGCATTTCCGGATGAGTCGTGGAAGATAACGGGAATGCAAGCCTTTCGTCTCAGAGGGATCTTCCCATATCTCACTTGAAAATAGTGCATGTTAATTTATGTTTATTAATCTGCCACTGTGTACAGCATAAATTTTTTCTGTTTCCTTTGGGTGGCTTTCTCATAGGCGGCGTCGTGTTCGGCGAAACTCAAGATTAACACTCGTCTCGGCGCCGGTTTTTTATAGACGCGGTAAACAAGGCGATAACTAATTTGACCCCAGTCAATTTCCAAGGCTCGATAGCCTTGTAATTGACCAGCGAGACTATGGCTGGGAATGCCTTTGGTCTGAATAAGCTCAAGAGCTAAAACTTGTTCGTATTGAGTCAGATTGTCTCGTAGCTGAGTCGGTAGCTCGCCTAAATCTTCTGGGTTAAGTTGCCTATGCCGTTGGACTTGATAACGCTTTGTAACCATTTTTGTCTAACCAAGCCTCTAGAGCGTCTTCGTCAATGGGGTTGTCGATCTCGACCACCGTGATCCCTTGACTGGGATCGTCAATATCCTTAATTCGCTCCAGCGCCCGCGCCGAGGCGGATTTTTTCGGGCCGGCGCCGCTAGTTTGACGGAAATTAATTCGATAGTTTTTATCTGTTGGGTCTGGGGTTAGGTCGTCTAAAACGAGGGTAACGGCCGGCGCCGGTCTGGCTGTGTCGGAGATGTTTCTCTCTCCCCTGGCGCCGCCTGATATAGCCATCGCAAATTGTTTATGAATTTCGTCTCCATCTCGCAGTTTGACCACCCCGTCAGGCTGGCGCCTGCCACCCCTCCAGAGGATGGGGAATTTTTAACCGACAACTCACTATTACGATTCCCCTCCCGTGGAGGGGCGCCCTGTTAGGAGCAGGGTAATGAATCTGTCCTTGATCTAAAAGAGCTTGATTTAAACTGATACGGGGGAGAGTCATTCTCCTTTTTTTGGTCGCAAAGTCTGCGAGAAGCGCCGTTCATTGATAATATAGACGTATTTTTTTTGACTGAGGGACGGATCTAGGGTTGCCCTTCGGCTACGCTCAGGGCGCGAGGGCTGAGCGTAGCCGTGCCACACTGAGCTTGTCGAAGTGAAGCCCGTATCTCACTTGACGGCCTACCGCTATAGAATTCTGGGATGTTTGAC
>WGLZ01000085.1 GCA_016471375.1 Cyanobacteria bacterium RI_101 | reverse complement strand
TACGAGCTTTAAGTTCAGGTGTCATTTTGAATCCTTGGTTGAATGATTGATTTTTAGCTATTATAAGTCATCTAATTATACCTTAAAATCGACAAAAACTCAATGAGTATTTATGCTTATTGCAAATCTGAGATGCTCCCGCATTGATCATCATTTCCATAGGTTAATCCGCCACTCCAATGGGCATCTAACCAAAATAAACTAGGACTGCTTAGCTCAGTAATTATTTTGCTTAATTCTATTTTTGAATCTCCCAGAATAAACTGAATATTTTCAATATTTTTGTGTGCTTCAACTGCTTGATGATAAAGCTCTGGTGAACGTTCTATTGTCAGAACTTTACCGAATACACGAGCCGCCCAAACAGCAGTGCCACCGTAATAAGTTCCAGTTTCAATAAAGGAACTAATTTGAAACGTGTCAGCCAGCCGAGTTATTAATTCATTTGGTGCTCCCATTCTTACTATGCCCATTAGTGGTGCCTCAGTATATTTGTTGTAAAGTGATGCAGATTGAAGTTAAGATGATTATTTTCTAAAGGAATAACACCCTATACAAAAACCTTCTTCGAGAAAATCATTAAATTTGCGTCCAGATACATACTTTGATTCTGTCAATTTAAAAGGGGAGAATAGTTCGAGTAAATAATCTTCCTTAAAAGCTCTATGGGCATTAAAATAAGTACGATTATCAACATCTATTGGAACAGATATGTAAAGCTCACCTTCATCCTTAATCACTCTTTTCAACTCCTTAATAGCTTTTATTGATCCATCAGGATCGAGCGGATCTCCATAACGACCTAACCCAATATGTTCAACGACACAAAGACTGGATACCGATTCAAGGCTGTTATCTTCAAACGGTAGTTCCAAGATTGATCCTTTTTTGAAATTCAGAGTTTCCAATGGTAAAGATAAGGGTCTAATATCAACCATTGTGGTTGGTACCACTTTTGATAGTAATGCAACAAACTTGTGATGTGAGCCAACATCGACATGGTTTTTAGGTTTGTTATTAACTATTTTTTCAAAAGCCCAGCAATCTTGATAAAAATAAATTGGCTCAATATTCGTTTCTGATGTATTATCTCCCAGACAAGGATAAAGATTATCGATCAAAAACTCTTTTTCTTCAGGTGCTAAATCTTGATATAGATTGTAGCTTTTCCAGAAACGTTGCCATGATGCAATATCCCTGCGCCACGAAACGATTTGTTTCTTTAAAGAAAGGGATCTTTTCAAATGCCGTAACATCCACAAGACTTCTTTCATGACTATTAGTTAATTTAATGGGTTGGCAATATGGATTGAGAAGCAAGCAGTATTACCCTGTTTTGGAAATATTGGATCCTTGCTAACTATATTCTTGATAGAATATCCCAAAGATGTAAGATATTTTTGAATGTCTTGAGGATCATTTCCCATATCATAAGTCGTCTGCCCAAATTCAAAAATAATGCATTTAATTTTTTTCTGCTTTAACATTTTTCTTGCACCTAATAATGCTTGATATTCAGCACCTTCAATATCTATCTTTAACAAATCTATTTTTGTTATCCCTTTCTCTACACAGTACTCATCTATCGTAACGGCAACTACTTCCTCTAAATGGATTGGCTTCACGTCAATGCCATATTTTTCTAATGGTCTATTGGCAAGCGTATTCCATCCTGAATGTTCATCATCATAAACGTGCAGTTGTAAAACACCCTCCTTATCAGCAACAGCTTTGTTATTTAAGACAACTTGACTTCTATTGGCAATTTTACAAACTGTTTCTAACTGATTGAATGTTGCTTTGCTTGCCTCAAAAGTGTGAACAGCACCACTTCTTCCAACAAAACGGGAAAACAAGAGTGTTAATTCACCAATATTTCCACCAACATCAAAAACTGTCATGCCCGGCCGTAAGTAATTAATATAAAAAGTTTGCTCTGTTTTTTCAACCTGCATCGGATTGGCATAGCTTTTTGAGCCTTTGATACGGCTTGATATTTTTTTTGCAAAATTTACTGGATTGAGTAGCATAAAATCTATTTATAAGAATTTAAGGTTAGGTTTGCAATGCAAAAGGAAGAGCATTATTAGATTCTAATCTCCACTCGGCATCTACTAAGCATATTCCATGGGAAATAGGTGGAACTTCCCCAGATTGATAAAAATCGCCTTCTACAACAGAAAATTCTAATGAGTTGTTCAAGCCATCAAGACAGATTCCATCTTTCATTAAGGAATAATTTACTTGATAGCTGGAGGGGACTATCGGTAACTTATTAATTCTACAAATGAAAGTTCCTTTCTCTGGAATTACACCAAACTCATCCTGAGTCATACGATTATGTTGAAGAAAAACTGGAGCCTCCAATTGGGTCTTGACAGCAATGCTAGCGACCACATTAGCTAGTTTTATTGAACTTTTTCTTTCATAATGAAGATGAAATTCTATGGTTTGACCTGACTGTACTAAATCTAAAACATTGCCTTCAGTGTCTTTGATTTCAATTGCCACGACTTTGATTTCTCCTGAACCAATCCTATCATCACGGTCAGCCAAAGAAACAATACTACTCGTCAAACTAGTCAAATATGTATTGATAGCACTTGTTTGTGTCCCTGCATGTTGAATATTTCCTTTCGTCAAGAAGATTCCTTTTTGGCACAACTTTTCCACCGCTGCCATATTGTGACTCACAAACAAAACTGTTCTTCCCTCCTGACTAACATCCTCCATCTTCCCTAAACACTTCTTCTGAAACTGAGCATCCCCCACTGCCAACACCTCATCCACAATCAAAATCTCCGGCTCCAAATGGGCCGCCACCGCAAACGCCAACCGCACATACATCCCCGACGAATAGCGCTTCACCGGTGTATCCAAAAACTTCTCCACCTCCGCAAACGCCACAATCTCATCAAACTTCTTCTTAATCTCCGCCTTCGTCATCCCCAGAATCGCCCCATTCAGATAAATATTCTCCCGCCCCGTCAACTCAGGATGAAACCCCGTCCCCACCTCCAACAAACTCGCCACCCGACCCTTAATCGAAATTCGCCCCTCCGTTGGCTCCGTAATCCGGCTGAGAATTTTTAATAGCGTTGACTTCCCCGCCCCATTGCGCCCAATAATGCCAACCCGATCGCCCTGCTTAATCTCAAAGGACACATCCTTCAGCGCCCAAAACTCCTCATGGGTCGGATCATCTCCCTTCCCATTGCGACTAAAAACTTGGCCCAAGGAACGGGCCTTGTCCGCCAGCACATCCCGCAGAGACGTATAGCGCTCCTGCTGTTGGTGCCCAATCACATACTTCTTACCCAAATTTTCGACCCGGATAACCGTCTCAGCCATAAAGCCTTAAAAATACCCTAACTAGACAACCAAAAGTTTAGCAGACAAAACTCAATTGGCAACCCCCCGCCAGAGTCAACTATTCCAACTCAGCCAAAAACTTCTCCAAATCCGCCATGACCGTAAAATCCAACAGCGCCTCCCCCAACTCTGGCCATCAAATATAGGGAAAAAAATTAAGTCTATTAACACTATTACAGACTAAAGCAAATCATTTTCCCGTAGGTTAGCTTGTTTCATAATTGATTTAAGAAGACCTATTTTCAAATCAATATTTGAATGAATCGGAATGGAAATAGTAACGCCATCTTTTCTATATTGATGGTGGCTTCCTTTTATCCTCACCAATTGCCAGCCTCTTTTGCGTAAAATTTCAGCTAACTTTTTACCAGAAACAGACTTCATAGGGTCAATTCAACTATTCTGTCAGATTGACTAAGCATTTCCGGTTGATCATCCAGATAAAGGCTGATTACTTCTTTGAGATTTACCATAACCTCCTCAATCGTCTCTCCTTGGGTATAACAGCCTGAAAAAATGGGAACTTCAGCCCAGTAGCCCCCCTCCTCTGCCTCATGGATAATTGCTTTGACATTCATAATTGCATCATCCTATTTAAATTTCACAGTAGATCTGATTGAACACTAGAAATAATTATTTCGCAAATTTATCAACTTCCCCGCCCCATTACGCCCAATAATGCAAACCCGATCACCCTGCTTAATCTCAAACGACACATCCTTCAGCGCCCAAAACGACCCATGGGTCGGATCATCCCCCCTACCATTACGACTAAACACCTGCCCCAAAGAACGGGCCTTGTCCGCCAGCACATCCCGTAGGGACGTATAGCACTCCTGCTTCTGGTACCCAATCACATACTTCTTACCCAAATTTTCGACCTGGGTAACCGCATCAGACATAAAGCGTTGAAAATGCCCTAACTAGACAACCAAAAGTTTAGCAGACAAAACTCAGTTGGCAACCCCCCGCCAGAACCAACTATTCCAACTCCGCCAAAAACTTCTCTAAATCCGCCATGGCCGTAAAATCCAACAGCGCCTCCCCCAAGGATTCTAGCTGGGGTACCGACAATTGCCGGATCTGCCCCACTTGTTGTTCCGATAACTGCCCCAGGCGCCGTGTCAACAGACGAAGCACCAACGCCGCCGCCTCCTCCTGACGACCCTCCTGGCGACCCTCTTGACGACCCTCTTGGCGCCCCTCCTGACGACCTCTGTTAAGACCTTCCTTAACAATTTCGTTATACCAAGGCGATTCCCGCAATACCGTCATGTCCCACCTCATCATTTGTTGCACTAAAGGGATATCAAATACAAAGCTAGCAAAAAAAGATAACAACGGCTCTAAATCCGACAACGTTTGGTCATTGCGAAGACCGAGCAGAGCCTGACGGAGATTTGCCTCGCTATTACCCCCCTTCAAAATGGGGACAAAAGGAAACAACGACGACAGATTTTGCTCAAACACCATCGCCGCCTCAATCTCCCACAGATTAATCACCCGATAGTCTTGATGGGCTGTAACTCCCATAATTTCCGACTCATAACGATTGGGAATGGTCACCGTCGGTCCAGGTTGCAGAATATTGATCAGAACAGGATAGACCGGTAGCCCATACTTTTCCTCCACTTCATTAGCTTTACAGTAATCATGATTATCAACTACCTCTTCCTCTAGACATCGGTAGAAGTTAAATTCGACAGAGCCACGCCAATCAAAAATAGAAAAAGCATAATGATAGCTCCTTTCCTGTTATCCCAACCCCGCCAAAAAGTCATCCAGATCCGCCATGATCATAAAATCCAACAATGCCTCCCCCAAACTTTCTAATTGAGGCACCGACAATTGCCGGATTTGCTCCACTTGTTGTTCCGATAACTCTCCCAGGCGCCGTGTCAACAGACGAAGCACCAACGCCGCCGCCTCCTCCTGACGACCCTCCTGGCGACCTTCCTGCTTAATTTCTTGATAAAAAAGGGATTGAGTAATATCCGTCTGTTTTAAATCCAGTAACTGCATGATCATCTCCTAGGACTGAGCTTCTGCCCTTCTCTCAAGTCCCTCAGATAAAGCTTCGTTACCCGACTCTCCAACAAATCTTGATAAGGTAACTCCGAGCCGAAATTAAAACCTCGACTTGGCAAGATTAACAATCCCCGCCACGGACGACAGACTTTGTACTGTTCTAGATAAAGAAAAATCTCGGCAAAAAACCGACGGTAGAAATTCTCATCTGTTTGCATCTGCGCTTCCGCAAACACCATCGGCGCCATCGGGTCATCCAAAAGCGGTGTGAAAACCCCGTCAAACTGAAATGCGCGCTCCTTAATCACCGGCGCGCTGTAACTAAACTGCCAACTGGCATCAACGCCCGGTATTAACTCCGCTAACATTCCCGGTTGCGACAAAAATAACTCGTAAAACCACTTATCTGTTTTCACAGAAAGCAATCTCCCTTCCCTTAATCAAAATGCGCCCCTCCGTCGGCTCCATATTCTTGCTAATACCTTTATTGTTTCGCGCCTACTCAAGCGGCTGCACAGCAATACTTTCTTCCCCCGCACTCTCCACAAATTTTTGTCTCGGCGCTGTATCCGCCTCAAACTCGGCTTTTGGGAACTGATCGTAAACTTTGAGATTTTACCATTGACATTCCCCTGCGATTATTTTTGTTAATACATCACCAATTGAGTAGGGACACTCTTTTGGCATATCTATCTGAGTTTCTTTTGTCGCATCTAACCGGGCAGTGCGATACATTTTGTTGACTGATTCTTCGGATAGATAACGTTTCAGACTGGGACTATCCTCTAGGTATATTTCAATATTTTTTCTTTCCCTTTCAATGCTAATTTGCCAACTTCTAGAGCGTTTTTGGGGTTGATAATCCCACTTTAATAAATGGTGAAGGATTAGACGAATACTACTTAACAAAGCATCCCTTTCCCGCTTTGACAAATCTTTAATTTCCTCCACTAAATTAATAAGATCAAGTTCCCCTAATTCAGTAAAGCGTTTTTCTGCTAGTTTCTGAGCCATGGTTTCTGCCCACTGGGCATAATCAGATTCGTAAAGGGACTGCATTTCAAATAATCTCTTTTCCTTAACATTGGCCAACTTATTTTATAGCCTGCGGCGCAGATTTCGTAACATGACGCTTGTTCCCGAGCTTAGAGCTAGTTGCACTAACTCAGGAATAAGCCGGGGCATGTCAAGCGCGGGAAAAACTTGGCTAATTGTACCGCGTTGATAGCCATTTTCTCCCAACAAATAAATGCTTAAACAACTATTGTCATAAATCCAGACTTCTGGCACTCCCAAAACGGCATAGCTCTCCAGCGTTGTTTTAGAAGTCAGATCACTCTCGATCGCTAAATCGGGGGGGGGATCTGTGTCCAGGTCTATCCGCAGTAGGGCGCGCACCCGAGCCGCATTCTGAATGTAAAAACAGGTATCCGGCTCCAAACCCACTTGGGGAGCCTTTTTGAAAGCGGTGGAGCCAAAATCTTCCCAAGCTCTGTCTTCTGCATCCAACAGGGTTTTAATAATATCGGCAATGATACGGTGGGGCCGTTCATGGGCGGGTAAAGGAGACATAATTTCCAAGGTTCCATGGCAGTAATTAAGGCGGGGGACGCGACGTTCCTCGCCCCAATCTCGATACAGAACCTCATATTGCTCCCAAGTAATATCAGGAATCAGTAAGTGACTACCGGGTGAAATATCAAGAGTGGTAATGGGAATTTTTGTTAAATTTAGAGTTGTCATAGTAGTTTTTGTCAATCAGAGAAAGAAAAGCGAGAAACGTTTTAGTTGATTACCCTTCTTAATCTCAAAAACTCTAAAAATCCCCCAATTTAGATACCCGAGAGTTTACTAGAGAAAACCCAATCAGCAACAGTTTCCATAAAAATCATCGTCGAGAATTTGGGCTTGCGAAAAAGGACACCGCTGGGGATAGTCGCTTTCAGGATGAACTTGGACTCCAAACCTCGCTCGCCGAGCCTCCTTGACAGCCAGTTTTCTGGCGTCGGGATAAGCCTCAGTCAAGGCTATTTCCCAGTGGGACTTAAGAGAAGGATTTTTAACTAGTTGTTTTTTGACTCTTTGTCGATGTTCATCTACAGAACTATACCAACTACTTTTCATCGTGTCTGGGGCATCGGCTTGAACCCATAACTTGAGTAAATGAGCCAGCAAAATAGCAAGATTACTCTCTAAAGCCATTTTGCTGGATCTTCCCAAGTCATTTAACTCCTCAATCAGGTGTTCAATATCAATACGCTCAAAATCTGAGTTTTTAAGGCAGTTAGTTGTTTCTAAAAGCCACTGTTCAAAGTCTTGGTCATAGAGATTAGCTAAATTTGGGGGTATCGCTTGCATAAGCATTTGCCATCACGAGGAAAGAGAACTATAGCGGTATTCTCTCGACTGATGGAAGTGTTTCAATGATAGAAACTAGATAAGATCAGCAAAAGTCCGCTCAGTCTTGCGGAAATGCTGTATCCCCGTCAACAAAAGGATTAAGACTAGCGCCAATGACAAACAAAAGCCGGGTATAAATAAGGTCGATTGCCCCCCCAGAATAGCCCAGCGAAAACCGTCAATTACACTCACCATCGGATTGACCGAGTATAATAATCTCCACCGCTCAGGCACCACATTACTACTAAAACCCACCGGTGAAATATACAAGCCAAACTGAACAATAAAAGGAACAATATAACGAAAATCCCGATACTTGACATTCAAAGAACATAACCACAATCCGGCGCCCATCGAAGCGGCAAAAGCGATCAGAATAAAAATAGGAAGAGTGATGATTCGCCAACTTGGCACAAAATTGTACCAAATCATTAACCCCAATAAAATCATGCCAGAAATCAAGAAATCCACAAAACTGGTCACCACGGCGCTGATGGGAACCACCAATCGGGGAAAATAAACCTTTGAAATTAGATTAGCGTTACTGATCAAACTATCACTAGCAGAACTCAGGGAAGTCGAAAAAAATTGCCAGGGTAACATCCCCGCAAATACCAGAATAGGGTAAGGCACCCCCTCCGATGGCAGATTAGCCAACTTGCCAAAGACAATAGTAAAAACTACCATCGTTAGAAACGGTCGGATTAACGCCCAAGCTATGCCGATTACCGTCTGCTTGTAGCGCACAGCAATGTCTCGCCAAGCCAACGTATAAAAAAGTTCCCGGTAACGCCAGAGATCCTGCCAATACTGTTTTTCGGCACGTCCCGCTTCAATAACCAGTTCAAAATTGTTTTGGTTCATAAAAAAAGCTGAGCTAGCTACATAGCTCCCCAAGGAATAACTCTAACATTTTGAGAAAGGATATCTAAGGCCAATAATTTTCGTCTCGAACTTGTTCAGAGTCAAAACAGGGAGTTTCGGGAAAAATAGACTCATCCAGTTCTGTCTCCCGGATCGCTAAGTCCCGACCATCCAACCAAGCCTCTTCCCAGGCTTCCTGCCAGCGCCCTTTTAGACCTGGATTTTTCTGAAGTAGGCGATTGATCTTACGGCGCTGTTCCCGAATTGTAGCCCGCCAAGAACTTCCCTGACATTCCGGCTGATACTTCCATTTCAACAAATGACCAACTAAAACCGCTAAACGAGAGCTTAACTGGTCATAATGACGATTCCCCAAATCCGCCAGCTCCTCCGCCAAATGTTCCCAATCTAAGCTTTCTGACCGGCGCTGGGTTAAGGCTTGGGCTTGCTCCTGAGTCCAAGAGTAGAAATCTTGTTCATATAGAGACTGATTAAGCGCCATTGGACTTTTTCTCACCTTGGTTAAGTCTCTGTTTTAATCATATAAAATTTGGAGAGAAAAAGCCTCAAGCAATGATCCGACTTGATTTTCTTGGATATCTGCCTCAGAAGCGGTTAGGAACTGTATCAATCAACTCTTTTCTCAGAGTAATATTTTCCTAAAAATCAACGAAGGGTAAAAACAGAGACTAGAAACCCTACATCCAAGGTTGGGGAGTGCACTCAAAACGGTGTCTTCTCCCTGAACCTACAGCCGTGTTTACAGACACCGGCAGGGAAGGGGGGTATTGAGGAAAGTTAATGTGTGACTCATAATAAGTTAGAGCAAAAAAAAAGTCAACCCCCAAAACGAGAATTATTTGGAAAGGCTACTGTAGTATACGCAAGTGCCGAGATCTCCCGTAGCCTCCCGCGCAAAGAGGGGAGCGAACCGGAGCCTGTTCATGATTCACTTAGTCCTGCTATACGAGCTTTCAACCACTTGCGAAACTCTTTCAGCGCCGCTGTCTCACCGATGACCAGGCTACGTTGAATAACTAACGGAACCTGTTCCAGAGGTAAACAAGAAAAAACAGAACTATTTTCGGATTGCTTATACTCTTTAGACTCTAAACTCAAGATAAAGACTGATAGCCGCTGGCCGTCATAACGCCAAATTTCGGGGATGCCTAGATTAGCATAGATAGGAAGTTTATCTAATGAGCCGCTTGTAATATCAATTTCTAAAACTAAATCTGGGGGAGGGTCTATGGTCAAGTCAATATGCTGTTTACTCCGTACTTGAGGCTCATTTTGCAGGTAATAACAGGAATCAGGTTCTACTCCCTGTTGCGTTTTATCTCTTCGTAATGTCAACGAGCCAAATTTTTTCAGATTTAAGCCAAGTTCATCTGTCATGATCAAAATTAGACTCTCAATCAACCGATTATTATTTTCATGAATACCTAATGGACTCATAATTTCCAAAATTCCGCGGTTGTAGGCTAGGCGCTGACCCCGATGGTCGCCGAGGTCTTCTAGCAGTTGATTAAACGTGCTCCAACTGACAGGTTTGAGAATTATAGTATTATCTACGCCAGATTGAGTTAAATTGTTTTGGAGCGGCGCCGTCAAGGAAGTCGTCATATGTATATTTCTCTATAGAGCAAACAGAGCAACTGACAAATCTGAGATGCTTCCCTGGGTCACAATCCATCCTCACCTGGGTTTATACCCAATGCTTTTAACTTGGCCGCTAAGCGATCGGCCCTAGATTTTTCTTGGTTTGCCCGCTGAGCCTCCTGTTCGGCTCGTTGAGCTTCTCTTTCAGCCGGGGTAAGAATCCAATTCTGTTGCTCATCGTACCAGCGCAACCAGCGCCGATCGACTCCCTGATACCTCCCTCTCCACAACCCCAGCCCTAACTGGGCTTTTTCTAGCCAAACTCCTGACTTTTCTATTAAAAGAGGTCGATAGCTGTCTTGAACTAGACCAAAAGCCTGTAGCTCGTCGGTATAGCGATTAAAGACGAAATAGTAGGGGATGCGCAAAATCTGTTCATAGACCGTCCACTTGTTAGGCGTTTGGCTGGCGTCTCGTAAGCTCCGCCCCAGATCTTCCTTTTCTGTGCCCGGAGACAGTAACTCCACCGCCACCAGTGGCGCTACCTCTTCTTGCCAAATGACGTAACTGAGACGTAAATCCTGTTGGTCGTAAAGACGAGACACGCCCAAAACCCCAAACCAATCCGGGCGCTTATACCACTGAGGGTGCTGTACATCGTAGTAGAGATTGAGGTCGCTAGCGGTAAAGAAGTCCCCAGCGCCGTAGGTGGGGGGCTGAAAGGTTTGGCGCAGGAGTTCCGGCTGGAGCAGATGAAATTCGTCCGGCAAACCAGGCTCCTCCGGATCTTCACTGGGGAGGTCGTACATGGTGGGTAATGTTTCCCGAGGAGAGATGGGGGGAGAGGTTTGGTACATGATTTAACAATAATGTTTTGAGAAAGGGTCGCTGAGGCTAATAATTATCGTCTCGCACTTGTTCAGAGTCAAAACAGGGAGTTTCTGGAAAAATAGACTCATTTAGTCTTGTCTCCCGGATCGCCAAGTCTCGACCATCTAACCAAGGCCCTTCCCAGATCTCCTGTTAGCGCCCCTTTAGACCGGGATTTTTTTGAAGTGGGCAATCAATTTTACGGCGCTGTTCCCGAATCGTGGCCCGCAATGAGGGTTGACTTCTTTTCCCACAATGGCTCTGAAGGAAGGTAGGAGCGATCAACTAACAGTAAGTCTGGATTATAGCCTGTTTCTTTATCTGGGAGTTTGACTAAAGCTTTGGGGGGAATACGGTAAGGCAAACCTAGTTTAGAATATTCTAGGCTCTCCGGGAATGAGGCTGGTAGTTAGGGAGCCAATTGGCCAGAACCCTTACTGGATGAGCTTTTCTTCGTTACCGTCTAAGTCAGAATTGTATAACAGGATACAAGTCTCGGCGTGATCCCCAGAGAGCCATATTCTAAGGTCAATTCTTGCGTCAGAAATCCTGCTATATCTTCATGTTTGCCAGTGGGTTGCATTTCAACAATGACGCCTTCATGTAATCCATAACGGCGATTTTCAGGTAGCCATTCAATGAATTCATCAAACGTAATTAACTGGGGTAGAAGCTGAACCATTATATTGGTATTTTTGATTCAAGGAAATTGAATCTCTTTCTCGTTTACTATGGTTGAGCCTAAAGAGGGGGAATTTACAGCTATCGAAGACACTCCAGCGCCGTTTTTCGGGGGAGTCAATGGCCGCTCGGCAAAAATTAGCAATAAAACCCCCTATCTCCAAAATCCACGAGCGCACTCTGGGTGTCTTCTCTAAATGGATTTACAGCGAGCGCCGGGGCGGCCCACTGGGAAATGGTTTTTGCATATTAGATTGGGGTTCAGTAGGTGAACTTGGATTTCATCCTACACGCCCTTTCCCCATATGGCAATGGTTAACGCCAACCAATTTGGTTAACTGCTTGGCTAGAGACTATACATAGCTATCGCGAATGATTTATGAATCTCCACAGTTTGACTGTTTCGTCAGGCTACGCCTGCTACCTCTCCAAGGAAGAGTTTTTGAACTAAGACCTTGGTAATGTAGCTGCTCCAATCAGTGTTCACTGTTAGGTTAGCCGATTATGGCGCATCGTTTTATCTTGGGCGCTATCGATTACCATTTCTTGTAGGGTAGGAACTTGCCATTCATCGTCACTTTGACGCGATCGCCTTTTGGATCTTCTTCTTTTTCAATCTCTAGGGTGAAGTCGATCGCGCTCATAATGCCATCCCCAAACTTCTCATGGATCACTTCCTTCATCGGCATGCCATATACCTGCATGATCTCGTAAAAGCGATAAATCAGAGGATCGGTGGGAACAACTGGGCCCAGACCCTTGACCGGAGAAGCCATAAGTTCCGGCGCAAGATCTTCGCTTAAACCTAAAGACTGAAGGAGCTTGCTGGCCTCTTCGGCGGAAGCGCTCGCCTGGCGATAGATTACAGCCGCAATCCAAACTTCATTGCGCCCGATTAATTGCTCTAAATCCGTGAACGTTATGCCTTTCGCCCTTTTGGCTTCTAGAAGTTTTTCAGTAACGGTGGAAATTTCAGTGTTCGACATGGCTTTCTCTTTTCAATTCAATCGTTTTAATTCAATGGGGTTAATTTTTTCGTCGAGGGTGTCACCTGATCATCCAACGACTATTCCCACACATGAGACTCTCCCATTGTCTGAGTTTCATAGGAAAGACGTTGCTCTGTGGAAACTTTTTAAGCCACATTGAGTATGTACCATCAGATCGACTATGCTGTTGTAACAAGGGTTACATTTTGAGGTGGGACTTCGCCAAAATTCGCTCAACCGCATCAAGACGCTTTTAAAATTGGCCATAAAATTTCCTATCTCCAAAATCCACGAGCGCGCTCTAGGAGTCTTCTCAAAATGGACTTACATAGACTTACGGCGTTGTCAACTTCCCATATGGTCACCGGACTTAAATTGTTAATACTTGCCTTTGAGCTATAGGTAGAGTGAATGCATAATGGTTTAAGCTAACCGGACGGCGAAAATTGTTAGAACTTCACAGGCAGCGAATGCTCCGTTCCGGTGTAGCGACTGGTTATGCCTCTGGATACTCAGACGGCAACTGTGACTGGATAAAGCTGTATCCACGATCGAACCGCGGGATCATCCTACAGCTAAGTTGCCTAAGCTCGTCAATAATATCAGGACTATCAAAGTCTTTGGAGTTTCGATTTAAAAAGCAAGCTTGTTTTGGTAAATCTTGTCGTAAATGAGCAATAACTGACGTATAGACAAGAGCGTCTTGCGGTGTTAAGTCGTAAGCAGTTTCATAAAATGCTGCTTCAGCTAATATATCGGCATTGAGCGCAACAATTTCTCCAACGTTAAGGAGTCGATCGCGACATTGACTAAAACGATGTCTTTCCTCCTCGTTACTCTGAATCATCAAGCTAGCAATATTCTGAATGCTCTTGATACGATTTGCATAAGAGGCTGTTCGTAAAAGCTGTCTTAACTCAGCATCTAACGACTGTTGCAGTTGTCGACGACTGCGCGCTTGGCGGCTCAATTTTTCATGAGGTTCAGCAAGGCTATAAGCCGGAACGATGAGTTTTACCTTGCCTGCTTCACAAAGTTGCAGAATCTGTTCACAACTTGAACATTGCTCTTGCTCAAAGGTTAGTTCTAAAACAAAGTTAGTCTCAACATAAATGTTCACGCAGCGGCCTCATGCTCAAGCCTTCCTCCAAGCAAGGCGGTATAAAGCCCTGACTCAATTAACCATTGTTGGGAAGCGTCAATGTTCTCAGGTAACAGATCTGAATGAATTATCTCTCCGAGCCAAGATGTAACAATGAGTTCGAGACTAGCTCCACTGATTTGGTCAGCAGTTACCCCTGCCCTCTCAAAGTAGGGTTGAAGAATTGGGGATGCATCAATAGTGTAGGTGGGTTCACTCTGATCCTGATAAGCCTCAGCATTAGACCATAGGTAAAATTTATCTGGGAAAACCATCAGAAAATACGGAGCTTTCGGAAAATTTCCGTGCGCAAGGATATTTTGACGTAGCTTTGTTGCCCACTCCGGCGATACGTTGGTTTTGCGCTTGATCTCAACGACAAGAGCCAATTGACCGTTACGATTGTCAACGGATAAGTCCCAACCAGAATCAGGTTTCGTAGCCATAATGAGCTTCTCCTGTAAAACCGCTACCCACTATAAGGACTTATACTATTTTAATGCTAACTTCTAGCCAGCGGGCTTTTGGGCGCGTCCTCACCAAAATCTAAAAGGCATAACTAGGGATTAACGGAAAGTTGCTATCTAACACTCTCCAGAGTAGCAATATGTGGAAACTTTCGCTATATCACTCTATATTTGGAGTGATTGCGAGAATCTTTACGTATATAGCATGCCTAAATGGGTGGTGAACGCAATCAAGTGATGATCCCCCCCAACCCCCCTTGGCAAGGGGGGAGCCAACCGGAGCCTGTTCGTGATTCACTTAGGCCTGCTATATCTCTCCCAAAAGTTTGATAGACAGATTAGCGTACTGTAAACAACTTCCATTGGAAGGAATCCTAGCGCCGTTTTTCAGGGGGGTCAAGCGCCGAATGGCTGAAAATTGGCCATAAAATACCCTATCTCCAAAATCCACGAGCGCACTCTAGGCGTCTTCTCTAAATGGACTTACAACGAGCGCCGGAGACGACTCACTGGAAAATAAATCTTGCGTATTAGATTGGGATTCGGCATAGACAGATTAGCGTACTGTAAATGACCTCCTTGAAAGGGAATTCTAGCGCCGCTTTTGCGGGGAAGTCAAGCGCCGAATGGGTGAAAATTGGCCATAAAATACTCTATCTCCAAAATCCACGAGCGCACTCTAGGCGTCTTCTCTAAATGGACTGACAACGAGCGCCGGGGCGACCCACTGGGAAATAAATCTTGCGTATTAGATTGGGGTTCGGCGGGCGAACTTGGCTTTTATACTACACGCTCCCTCCCCAAACGACAACAGTTCACCGTCGGCAATTGGGTTAACTGCGCCGCCCGGGCCCTATTCTAGAAAAATCCCCCCGATTTCCGCCCATGTCCTTCCTCGCCTTCGACGCCGAACAGAACCAGCGCCAACCCTTTGAACTCCCCGGCGCTCGCCCCCACTACAACCCCGACCGCCCCGGTCAGGTGGAGCGCATCGCCCTAGAGCTAAGCTTGGATTTAGCCCACTGTTCCTTTGTGGGGGTCTGTCGGATTACCCTGCGTCCCCTCCGCCCGGAGCTACGAACCCTGACCCTAGACGCCGCGGGCTTAACCATTGAGCGGGTGCAGATCCAAGCCGTCAGCCAACCCTTTGAGCAGGACGGGGAAAAACTGCGCCTTAATCTCCTCGCCCCCCTAGGGACGGCGCCGGTTACTCTAGACATCGCCTACCGAGTCGAGCGCCCCCAGCGGGGACTCTATTTCATCGGCCCCGACGAACATTACCCCGACAAGCCGGTTCAGGTCTGGACCCAGGGAGAAGATGAAGACTCCCGCTTTTGGTTTCCCTGTTTTGACTATCCCGGACAGTTAGCCACCTCGGAAATTCGCGTCGAAATCGCCAAACCCTACCAAGTCGTCTCCAACGGCGCTCTGCAAAGCCAAGAAGACCGGGGCAAAACCCAAATCTTCCACTGGCGCCAAGACCAGCCCCACCCGACCTATCTAATGACCCTAGCGGCGGGGGATTTCGCTTGTTTGACCGATCAATGGCGGCAGATCCCCATTACCTACTGGGTGGAAAAGGGGCAAGAAGACTCCGCTCGCCTAAGTCTCGGGAAAACCCCCCGGATGGTGGACTTCTTCAGCGCCGTTTTTGGCTACGACTACCCCTTCGCCCAGTACGCCCAGGTCTGCGTGGCGGATTTTATCTTCGGCGGCATGGAAAACACCGCCACAACCTTATTAACAGACCGCTGTTTACTGGACGAGCGGGCGGCGCTGGATAACCGCAACACGGAAAGTTTAGTGGCCCACGAGTTGGCCCACCAGTGGTTCGGGGATTTAGTGGTGATTAAACACTGGTCCCACGCCTGGCTCAAGGAAGGCATGGCCTCCTACGCCGAAGTCCTCTGGACAGAACAGGAATATAGCCTCGACGACGGCGCCTATTACCTCCTCGGGGAAGCCCGCAATTACCTTCAGGAAGACGCCAGCCGCTACCGGCGCCCCATCGTCACCCATGTTTACCGGGAAGCTATTGAACTTTACGACCGTCATCTCTACGAAAAAGGCGCCTGCGTCTATCACATGATCCGGGGTCTGTTGGGGGAAGCGGGATTTCAAAAAGCCATCCAAACCTTTGTCCGGGATCACGCCCACCAAACCGTGGAAACCGTCGATCTGCTCCGGGCCATCGACAAAGCCACCGGCGCTAATTTGCTCTGGCTCTTTGACCAGTACGTGTTTCGGGGCGGGCACCCGGAGTTTAAACTGGCCTACAGTTGGGACGCGGAAGCCAAACTGGCCCGCTTCACCGCGACTCAAACCCAGGCGGAAAAAGATCCCAAAGACTTGTTTAACCTGAAAATTCCCCTCGCCTTTTATTTTGGGGCAGACGAACCGGCGCTGGAATTTACCCTCCATCTTCAGGACAAGGAGCAGAGCTTTTATTTCCCCCTCCCCCAGGCGCCGGCCATGGTCTGTTTTGACCCTTGCAACTCCTTTCTCAAAACCCTAGAGCTAGATTACCCCCCTCAATTACTTGCGGCCCAACTTCAAGGCGCCCCCTCCGTCATTTCCCGCATCGAAGCGGCGCTGGCCCTAGGGAAAAAAGGGGATTTAGCCGCCGTGACAGCCTTAGGAACCAGTTTAAGCGCCGATCCCTTTTGGGGCGTCCGGGTCGAAGTGGCGGAGCAGTTAGGACAGGTTAAACTCCAGCAAGCCGCGGACGCCCTGATTCGCAGTTTAGAAACCAACACCGATCCCAAGGTTCGCAAAGCCATCCTCTCGGCGCTGGGAAACCACAAAACCCCGGCGGTTTACGCGACCCTCTTTGACCGCCTCCACAGCGGGGAAGCCAGTTACTACAGCGAAGCCGCCGCCGCCCGCAGTTTAGGCGCCGTTTTAACGGGAACCCTCAGCGACAAAATCCCCGAAGCCTTAACCCTCTTCCAAGAGGTTCTCCAAACCCGCTCTGGTTGGAACGAAGTCGTCCGGGCCGGCGCCGTCGGCGGACTGAGCCACCTAAAAACCAGCGCCGAATCTACCCGCTTAATTCTCGACTATACAGAATTAGGAACGTCTCAACCCCTCCGCCTGGCCGCCATCCGGGCCCTCGGCGCCGTTTCTACCGGTCAAGCGCCGGAAATCTTGACCCTGATCTTAGACCGTCTCGAAGCCATCGCCCAGGAAGCGTTCTTTTTAACCCAGGTGGCGGTTTGCGGCGCCCTGGGACAAATGGAAACCCCCAAAGCCCTCACCATTCTCCAGTCCCTCAAAGAACGAAGCCTAGACGGCCGGGCCCAGCGCCTAGCGGAAGAAGCGATGGGGCAAGTCCGTAAAAAGATCGGCGCCGAAGTGAAACTCCAAGCCATTCAGGCGGATTTAGAGCGCCTACGGGAGGAAAACCAAGACCTCAAGAGTCGTTTAGCCAAATTGGAAAGTCAGTCAACCCCCGGAACCCACCCCTAACTCCTCCAAGGAGGGGAACTGGAAATGAGGAAGCGGAAACTTCTGATTTTAAGTTAGACGCAGTTGACTGCCAATTATTACAAGCTGTTAAGCGTCTGCTCCATTCCAGGGGGCCAGTGGGAAAATTAAGTTAACTGGACTCTAGGGTTACGACCCCGGCGCCGGTTTTAAACTTTTTTTCGCCCCCTTTGCCGGAGACTCCTCCTATGATGCTGTGGAAAGCGAGACACCTGGGGAACGCAGTGTGGCTCTACCTCAACCAATCTCTGTTTTGCTCCCAAACCCCGGCGCTCTGGCGACCGAACCAATTTTGGTACGCCTACCGCATTCGTCTACTGGAGGCCTGCTGGCTTAAAAGCGTTAGCCAAAGCCATTCCAATCACTAAGACGCTTGAGCTAACACAAAACTCAATCCCCAGGCGCTCACCCATTGTCCCCAGAGGAGAAGGGGGACGGCTTCCCGGCGCCCCTGTCCCAAAAGATGAGCGCCCATCAAGAACGTTCCCCCCAAAGCGGCGCCGAGGCATCCCCAGACCGTCTCTCCCGAGAGAGCGCCGCAGACTCCCAGGGCTAACAAGAGCAATCCCCAAAGGGTTAACCCCCCGCGCCAAGGTTTTTCTGCCGCGCTCAAGGGTTGGCTCCAAATTTTTCCTAGAGAACGACCCGCCAACAGCGCCGCTATTAATAACAGAGGCGTCCAGTTAGCAAGAGTCGGGGACGGCGACCTTAGCGCCCAGAGACCGTAACCGGCGCCCCAAGACAGACAAAACTTGCCCCAACTCCAGGTTAAAAATTGCCCCAGCCGCAACCACTCCGGCGCCGCGATTAAGACCCAAGGAAAAACCCAAGCCGCCCAGAACCAAGGGAAACCGGAAAAAATGGGAGCTAACGGTTCCAGTTCAAATCGGTAAAAGAGTATTACTCCCAAGGCCAAACCGCCCCCAAAATAAGGGGAAAGCAGTAAGCGGGGCGTGTCCCAAGCTAAAAATCCGAGACTGACTAAAGCGGCGCCGAGGGCGGAAAACGGCGCTAACTGGCTCCACAACGCGAGACCTAGACCCAACCCTAAACTCCAACGGGGATTTCGACGACTGAGCAAACCGCAGAGGAGCGTTAAACTTTGGGCTCCCAAGAGCGCGCCCCCTTCGGGCCACATTGCCCCAAGAGTTAAATAAACCCCGGCGGCCAGAAAAGCGCTTTCCCGCCCATAAAAAAGCTCCCGAGCCAGTCCATAGACTAGTAAAACCGATAAGCCTAGCGCCGCCTCGGGCCCCGGTTCTCCGTTAGGGTGAAGGAAATTGGGCGGAAAGAGTAACCCGGCGTCGGCCAGCGCCAGAAGGAGGACGGGCCCGCCGTCCCGGCCCCAGTCCAGCCAACCGATCCTGGAACGAATCCTGACATTTGTCATTGTTTTTCCCGCCTCTCGACAAACCATGACCGCAGTAAATCCTGACATTCCCGTTCCCGAATTCCTCCTAGCGCCTTGAGAACGTGATGGGAAGCGGGGCTTTGGGGAATGGCTAGCGCCGTTTGAATCGCGCCCGCCTTCGGGTCGGCGGCGCCGTAAACCAAGAGACCCAGCCGGGCCTGCAAGACGGCGCCGGCGCACATGGGACAAGGCTCTAAAGTCACGTAGAGCCGACAAGTTTCCAAATGCCAGCTTCCCGAAACCCGACTGGCTGTTTGCAACGCCAAAATTTCGGCGTGGGCGATGGGATTGCCGTCCCGTTGCTTACGATTCGCCGCTTCCGCTAACACGGTTCCTTCCTGATTGACCACCACGGCGCCCACCGGCACATCCCCCGCCGCTCCCGCCTCCCGGGCGAGGATTAAAGCCCGGTCAAGCCAGCGACAATGCTCGACGTAGGCTTCGGGCGTTAGATACGGCGCTAAAGTCGCCAGCATGGTCAGGGTTTCCCCCCAGGACAGTGTTTATCCAAGAGCGCCATAACCAGTTCATAACTATTCGGTTGAGTCTGCACCGCGTAGGCCTCCCGCTCCAAATCCCGGCGCTGGGGATGTTGGTAATGGAAAAAAAAGGGGCGAGCATAATTAATCGGCTCCAAATCTAACCCCAGGGGTTGAATCTCGCCCCCGCCAGCGCAGACCTGGGCCGCGTGGGTCGCTTCGTGGATCAGGGTGGGGCGAGCGATATGGAGATCAAAGACAATGGGGTGAATCCAAATCATCCGAGTTTTCACCGTCAATTGCCCATAAGCCCCCGACTGGGGCGGCGGACTCAGACGCACCTCAAAGCCGGCCCGCTCTAACCGACGCCTCAGCGCCTGAAACTCGGCGTCCGGCGCCGGGGTCTGGGCGAAAACGGCGCTGGCGAGAAGGGTTAACAATTTCAGTTAGCAGTGAACAGTTAGCAGTTATCCATTTTAGAGAGAACTTGACCATCCCATCGGGCTACGCCCGCCCCCCTCCACGGGAGAAAAATCGAGCATTGTCATTTCCCCAACCGGCGCCGAAATGCCATAGGACACAAGACGATATCTGGTACCTGATAACTGTTACCTGATAACTGATATCTGTCATCTGATAACCGTCACCCGGTATCCCAAACCGGCGAGAAAAATCCTCGCTTTCTCCCGGTGATCCCCTTGCAATTCGAGGGTTTGCTCCTTAACCGCGCCTCCGCTCCCGCAGTGGCTTTTCAGTTGTTTGAGTAAACCGGCGAGGGTTTCCGGCGCCGTTTGAAAGCCTGAGATCAGGGTCACGGTTTTGCCCTTGCGCCCCGCCCGGCTGGTCTGTAAGCGGAGGGTCTGTTGACCCGGCGCTAGCGCCGGGGTTGAAGGTTCCGGTTCTGGAACGGCGCCAAATTCTTGATAGACAATGCGGGGCGGCACAGACATCGGGGAGCAGAAGCAGATTAGGGCCAGTCTATAGTAGCTTGCGGCGCCGACCCTGACTAGAGGGCTACGGTGTACACAGATCTCGGTTAGGGGACTTTGAAGGCCGGTTCCCCCCTTTCCAAGGGGGGTTAGAGGGGATCTGGACACTTGTGTATACACAGTAGGACTAGAGGGGGGGTATTCCCCTCCCCCCGCGCCTTCCTCCATAGGTTAAGATGAAAAGAATTATCCTCTAATTCCCGACTGGCTTCTGGCTTCAGCGCCGGGGCGGTTTTTTTACTTAAATTTTTGGCTTACGTTCATGCTCGACCAACTGCTTGACTCTTCCTTGGCGCTGGGGATTAAGACGCCTCTCGTGCTCCTTATTTTGGTGGCTCTAGAGGCGGTGCTTTCCGCGGATAACGCTATCGCCCTCGCCGCTATCGCCCAGGGATTGGAAAGTCGAGAGCAACAACATCGAGCCTTAAACTTTGGCCTTGTGGCGGCCTATATCCTCCGTATGGGTCTGATTTTAACCGCGACCTGGGTGGTTAAGTTTTGGCAGTTTGAACTCCTCGGGGCGCTCTATTTACTCTGGCTGGTGGCTAACTATTTTCTCTCCGAAGAAGACGCCCAACATCACCACCACAGCCTACGCTTTACCTCCTTTTGGCAAGCCATTCCCCTCATCGCCGTCACAGACTTAGCCTTTTCCCTCGATAGCGTCACCACCGCCATCGCCGTGGCGGACGACCTCTGGTTAATCCTAGTAGGCGGAACCATTGGCGTCATCACTCTCCGCTTTTTAGCGGAGTTGTTTATCCGTTGGTTAGAGATCTTTACCCACCTAGAAGACGCAGGTTTTATGACTGTGGGTTTAGTGGGCCTACGGCTCTTACTCCGGGTGATTAATCCCGAGTTAGTCCCCCCAGAGGGGGTTATGATTGGCCTCATCGCGGCGCTCTTTATCTGGGGATTTTCCCAGCGACAAACGCCGGAACCGGCGCCGAAACCAGAGGAAATCCGGGAAGAAGTCACCCTCAAATAGGCGCTGAAAAGTTAATCTACTGCTCCAGCGCCGAGCGCCCCTGGCGACCCAACCGGAAAACCAGAAAATAGAGGAAATAGAGAACGTAAATAATCAAGCCCACAATGCCGAGGAAGCCCAAAAATCCCGGCGCGGCTTGATTATGAAACCAAGCCTTAAAACTCCAGGGCGCCAAAAACCAGACCTGGCAGAAATTAACGTTACCGGCGCCGGCGCCCAAGCCGCAGGAGAGGAAGGGAATCAACAGCAAAGCGCCGAAGCAACAGTAAAGGGTGACGGCCCAGCGCCAGGAGGTAGTGACCAACCGCAACAAAGAAGGGGGCAAGTCTTTAATCTCGTCGTTGAGATCCACCCAAAACCAGAGGGAAAGGGGAATCAGAATCCGAGCGGCGAAGGCGGTAAAGTAGGCCATCGGCCAACCGGGCATCATCAGGTACAGGGTAATCAGCCAGAGACTGGCTACTCGCCAGTAGATCAGGAGAAGCCGGTGCATGGCCTCCGATTTCTGCGCTAGCGTCCAAATCAACAGGATCAAGGGCAAAATCAACATCACCACCACCGCCAGACGGTAGTCCAACCAAATAAACGGGCGAAACCAAAGTTCGTTCATAACCAACGCTAAAACTTGCGACTAATTTAAAGTTACCATCAGGTCTAGACCGGTCAAATCATTGTCCGGGCTACCGGCGCCGGTTGTCTAGAGGTCGTTGTTGGAGACGGTTAAATTCAGATGGGCGAATAGCCCCAACAGGACGGCGCCGAGGAGCAGAGTCAGAACGTTGAGGGAAATCGGCGCTCCGCCCCAGAGGTAGGGAAAATAGCTAAAGAGGGAAATCCCGTTCAGCGCGAGAGGCGCCCAAAAATAGGCGGGAAAGTAGAAGCCGTAAAGAATAGAAATGACGTCCGCCGGAAAAAAGTAACGGTCGTGCATTTTCGGCAGGAGATAGGGGACTAAGACCAGGGAAATTAGGCTCAATTGTAGCCAGTTGGGAAACGTTAAGGGGATGGGGCTTCGACTGGCGACCCAAATAAAAAGGGCGATTAATCCCCCCGCCAGCGCCAGCGCCCAGGGTAAAATTGAGCCATAATAATCGTTACTGACCCACTGATAAATGTTGGGAGCGTTGAGGCTGAGGCGGTCAAAGGTTTGACTTTGGTTCCAATAAATTCCCCATAACTCCCCCCAGGGACGCCCCACCAGCGCCGCCGGGAGCATGAGGAAGCCATAGGTTAAGGGAACCAGTCCCAGCAGTCGCCAAGAAAATTCCCTCTTTAACGCTCCCACTAAAAGCGCCGGCAACAGCCAGATCCCTTGTAATTTAAAGGCCGCGGCGGCGCCGAAACTGATCCAAGCCCAGACGTAGCGGCGCCGGGCCAAAGCCCAGAGACATCCTAAGAGTCCGGTTGTGTAAATAATGTCGCACTGGCCCCAGTAGGCGCCGTTGAGAACCGCCGTCGGCGCGAAGAGAAAAGTAAAAGCCGCTAGCCGGGGCCAATCTCCCTGGGGATAGCGGAGCTTAACCAGACGGTAGAGGATAAACGCCGCCAGCGCCTCAAAGGGAAAGGTCAAGAGTTTAATAGCCGTTAACTTGGGCAGAAAACCCAGAATTTGACTCGCTATCACCAAGCCGTAGAGATAGGGCGGCGTGTAGTTGCTGAAATTATCTTTAAGCGCAGCCCAGCCCCCCCGCTGGACAATGTAGTCGTACCAGGGAGAAAGATAATAAGTATAATCGCTGGTCTCCTGGGGCAAGAGGGACAACCGCAGGAGCAACGCCAGTAGTAAAACTAAGGCGTTAGCGAGGGCGCGAGTGTTACCGAGCAAGCCAACCGGCGCTGAGGATCACCGCCAAACCCACAAAAACGCTACTGAGCGTCCAAGTGACCTGATTCAGGGTCTTTTCGGCGCTTTTGGCGCTAGAGAACAACTGGGCCTGACCGCCAATGCCCGCCAGACCGTCCCCCTTGGGACTATGGAGCAACACTAGAACCGTTAACAGCGCCGCGGAGGTAATCCAGATAATGCGGAGGAGGGTGACAAGGGTCATGGAAAAAGAATTATTCTGTGTAAAGACAGTTCTTTGAGCTTACCATGTCCGGCGGGGCTGAGACTCAAATGGAGGGTTAACGCCCTCATCCCTCGGCGGGCGTAATGCGGTAAAGGTAATATTGCTCGTTGCCGATAAAACTGCGCTTAATCTCCTGAATCGGTTCAATGCGCAGGGACTCGCGGCGGTCTTGGAGGGGACGATTAAGGATTAAGATAACCGGCGCCGTAAATTGGCTTCCCAAACCGGCTTCAATTTGGGCCAGAATTTCTTGGTCGTTGACGGGCTGGCGGCTTTGATTAAAGAGCACGTAACTGCCCTGGCGACGACTTTCGGGATAATAAATTTGACGGTTTAAATAGGCGCTGATGGGACTGACGGCGAAATCCTCGCTACCGATTAAATCCAAATCGCTCAATTCTCGGCGCTGGAGATAGCGGGCGGTTTCCCGGCTAGCGGAATAGGGTAGGGTTAAATCTCGACCAAAGGCGACGCCGCCGGCAATCAGTTGCAGGACTAAAATGAGGGTTAGAGCCTGCGGCGCCGTCTTTTCCACCCAACTTTTCAGCGCCGTCAGTCGAGGAATTTTTTGGGCGAAGGTAAAACTGGGGCGCTCGTTTCGGCGGAGCCAAAGGGCGCTGATTAAAATCAGGAAAAGATGCCCATAATGGCGGGCGGAGCCGAGAAATTTCAGGTAAGTAAAGAGGAGAATTAAACCGCTAGCCAGAAGATAAAAGCCTAAAACCAAGGGATAATCCGCAAGATAGAGCGTCCAAAAGGCGAGAATCCCTAGGGACAGCGCCGAAAAAATGGCCACGGCCCAAGCTTGAGCGTCGCTGGGCACGAGGACTAACACATAACTGTTCCAAACCCGGCTCAGAGTTTGGTTAAAGCGATAGAGGTCTATCTGCCAAAACCATTGACTGCCGCCCCCTTGCAAAACGCTATCCCCCGGCGGCAAAAGCATCCAGACCGCTAGGGCTACCGCTCCGCTATAGAGAGCGACGGCGCTGCCAAAAGTCCAGAGTTTAACTCCCCGTAAGCGATTTTGATAGGCTTCAAGCCCGAGAACCCCCGCCAGCGCCAGACTTATCAAGAGGGCGTAGGCGTTGCTATTGGCCATGATCCCCAACAGAAGCGCCATTAACCCATACCGGCGCCGGCGCCGGGGAAAGAGGACGCAAACCCCCATCAGGGCTAAATAGCCGAGGGCGTAGTTGCGGCTGATTAAAAAATATTCATAAAAGGGTAAATAGCCCAGGACGAATAATAGTTTTTGCGGACGAGAAAACGGCGCTTTAAAAATAAACAACCCCGTCGCGACGGCGCCGAGACCCCAGTGAAAAATTTGCATCGACAGGGGATTATTTGTCCCTTTTTCCAAGATCCATAGACAAAGATACCATAAAATCGGATGCCCTTCGTAGCGGAGAGACTGCCAAAGGCTTGGCCAGTCGGCGCTGTCCCGGACAATCAGCCAACCGTTTAACTCGTCCCGCCACATGGCGTGGTTGAGAATCCCCCCGAGTCCTAGGGCAAGGTAGAAACAGAATAAATAGACCTCAAAACGAGACTTCCCGTTTACTTTCGCTAATGACAACTTCAAGGGCATATAGCAGGCCTAGCCGCGGTTTTAATCAGTTTAACCGCGCAAGCCTTCAATTCCGGTTGTTTGGAAATGGGGCAGGCGATGGGGTGGGTCAGGGCGTTTAACTCGGCGTTGTCGGCCCAAAGCGCCCCCCAGTGCATAGGCATGGAGACGGTGCCGGGGGGAATGGCGGCGGTAATTTGAATCGGGAGAACCGCGGCGCCGCGGCGAGACTGGATGTTGACCCAATCCTCCGGCTTGAGTCCCAACTTGTCGGCGTCTTGGGGGTGAATTTCCAAAAAGGGGCGGGGGTGCATTTTTTGGATTTTAGGAATGTGTCCGGTGCGGGTCTGGGTATGCCAATGGCCGTAGAGGCGGCCGTTGGTAAGGACGAAGGGATAGTCCAGATCTCTCGGTTCCGCTAGGCCCTGGGAATGATCCGCGCAAAAAATGGCTTTGCCGTGGTTGGTGGCGAAACGATGATCGGTATAAAGGCGCCGGGTTTCTAGCGCTTCTTGATCGCTTAACCCTTCGGGGCAAGGCCATTGCAGGGGCCCCAAAGTTGCCAAACCCTCGTGGCTCATACCGGACTGGTCGCAGGGTCGTCCCTGGGTGAGTTGGACGTATTCCCGATGCACTGCGGCGCTGTCGGCAAAGTTAAACTCATCTGCAAATCCGAGACGGCGCCCCACTTCGGCCCAGATTTCCCAATCCGCTTTGGCTTCCCCCGGCGGCGAACGAAAGGCGGCGCACAAGGTCACTCGGCGCTCGGAGTTGGTCATAATCCCCGTTTTTTCGCTCCACTGAGCCGCGGGGAGCAGGAGGTGGGCGTAGGCGGAGGTTTCCGTGGGGTAGTAGGCGTCTTGATAAATGGTGAAGGGCGAGCGCCGCAACGCTTTTTTGACCCGTTCTAAATCCGGCAGACTGACGGCGGGATTGGTAGCCGCAATCCAAAGGCATCCCACCTCTCCGGTTTCCAGCCCAGTGATCATCTCCCAGGCGGAGCGGCCGGGGGTCGGGGAAATGCGACCGGGGGGCAGATTCCAGATGCGCTCCACTTCCCGGCGGTGTTCGGCGTTAGCGATGAGGCGATAACCCGGCAGAAGATGGGAGAGGCCGCCGCTTTCCCGGCCCCCCATGGCGTTGGGTTGCCCCGTCAGGGAAAAGGGGCCGCTTCCGGGTCGGCCGATTTGTCCCGTCAGTAAATGGAGATTGATTAAACAGCGCCCCTTGGCGGTGCCCTGGAAGGATTGGTTAATGCCCATAGACCAGAGGGAGAGAACCCGTTGGGATTGGCTCCAGTAGCGAGCGGCGGTTTCTAGCTCGGTTTGGGAAACGCCGCAGATCTGGGCGACCCTCTCCGGGGGGTAATGGCTCAGGGTTTCGGCGTAGTTGTTAAAGCCCTGGGTGGAATGTTCAATAAAGCGCCGGTCTATCTGTCCCCATTGCAGGAGCAAGTAACCGATGCCATGGAGGAGGTCAATATCGGTTCCAGGTTGAATCGCTAAATGTAGATCCGCAACCTCCGCCGTCGCCGTGCGGCGGGGATCGACGACGATTAACTTCGCCTCTGGGGTCTGCTTCAGGCGCTTTTGCAGACGGTTAAAAATAATGGGGTGACAGTCGGCGGTATTGGAGCCGATGATGAAAGCGCAGTCCGTTAGATCCAAATCTTCGTAACAACAGGGCGGCCCGTCAGCGCCGAAACTGTAGGTGTAGCTGGAGACCGCCGAGGACATACAGAGACGGGAATTGGTGTCGAAGTTATTGGTTCCCAAACAGCCCTTGAGTAGTTTTTGAGCGATATAGTAATCCTCCGTTTGCAACTGCCCGGAGCCGTACATACACAATCCGTCGGCGCCCTGGGTTTTAATAATCTCCTCCAAGCGCCGGACAATCAGGCTAAAGGCTTCCTCCCAGCTGATCCGGGTAAATTCCTGGTCTAAAGACTCCCGGTAAAGGGGATAGAGCAGGCGCTGTTGATCCACCGCCTCTAACACCGTGGCGCCTTTGACGCAGACCATACCCAAACTGGAGGGATGGGCCCGGTGACCCCGAATTTTCCAGCTTTCCCCCGCGGGAACGGCTTCTAAACCGCAACCGACGCCGCAGTAGGGACAAAGGGTTCTGTGAGTTTCAGCCATAGAGGGGAGCCGCGGAGTCCTCGGTGGTTTCCGCTAGGAGAGAAGAGCAGGGAATTAATTTCAAAGCCGGCGCTGATGGTTCATTGGGGTACACTCTTAAGCTATCCCTCGGATTAGCCCAAAAGAGCAGTTGTTGCCCCGGAAAGACCAGGCGCTCGGTTTTGGGATCTTGGTTTAAACAGAGGCGTTGCAGTTGGGAACTGCTATTACGGTAATAACAAAGGCGCTGGGCGCTATTGACATTCTTGTCCATCGGTTTACTCCTGAACCGATTCCGGCGCCGGCTCGGAAACGGGAGCGCCGCCCTTGGGCGCAAAGGTTTGGAACATCCCCAGACCCACTAAAGCCAGCGCCGCTAAACTGAGGACGCCCGCCGTAATTTTCTTGATTAATAAACCGGGATTGGGGACTTCCTCCTGAACGTCGTCGTCTTCATCGTGGGCGTAGCGGTGGAACAGGAAATCGAGGGCGTAATTTCGCAGTTCGTAATATTTCGGGTCGTCCATGATCTGGGCCCGATTGCGGGGGCGGGCAAAGGGAATCTCTAAAATTTCCCCTATTTTGGCGCTGGGGCCGTTGGTCATCATCACCAGCCGGTCGGCTAAAAAGAGCGCCTCGTCGATGTCGTGGGTAATCATTAACACCGTTAGCTGATTCTCCCGCCAAATTTTTAGCAATTCTTCTTGTAATTCTTCCTTGGTAATAGCGTCCAGCGCCCCGAAGGGTTCGTCTAGGATTAAGACCTCTGGAGAAATGGCCAGCGCCCGAGCAATGGCCACCCGTTGCTTCATGCCCCCGGAAATTTGGTTGGGTTTTTTCTGGGCCGCTTCCGTTAAGCCCACCATTTCGAGGTAATGGGCCGTCAGTTGTTCTTTTTCGGTTTTGGATTTCTGGGGATAAACGGAATTAATAGCTAAAAGGACGTTGTCATAGGCGGATTTCCAGGGCAGAAGGCAATAGTTTTGAAACACCATCATCCGGTCTGGCCCCGGCCCGGTAATGGGTTGGTCTTTGAGCTTAACGCTCCCGGTAGTGGGGGAATTAAACCCGGACACCATGTTTAACAAGGTGGATTTTCCGCAACCGGAGTGACCAATAACGCAGATAAATTCGCCTTCTTTAACTTCCAGATTAACGTCCTCTAGAACGGTGTAGGGGCCGCGATTGGTGGGATACACCTTGGAAACGTTTTCAATGGCGAGAAAAGCCGCAGTTTGACGGGTGAGGGTGGGATCGGTTTCGGTCATTTGTGGCATGGGAGGTGGGGGGGGAGAGGGGGACGCTGAGCGTAGTCGAAGGGTCAGGCTCGATCGAGTAAGACTTCGGAGACTTGAATGTCTCGGTGGAGGTTAAAGCGCCGGATGTAGCCGAGGGGATCGTTGGGGGTGAAGACCATGCCGTCGAAAAGGGTGATGGTTTGGCGCTCGACTTCGAGATCGGGCCAGCCTAGTTGCCGACAGGCTTCGCCGAAGAGATCCGGGCGCCGCACCCGCTCGATCACTTCGACCCAGTTTTTGGGGAAGGGAATATACCCCCAGCGGGCCAGTTGGGTTAAAGTCCAGAGGCCTTCGCTCCGGGAGGGACAGTTGGCTTGATCCACGTAAAATTGGTTAAACCGCAGAAGCGTTTCCGGCGCTTGGCCATTGCCCCGCCGGTAAGGATCGATAAAGCCGGGACGGATATATTCCGGCAGCGCCCCAAGGTATTGCGGTTGACAGAGGTAGCCCAGAATTTCTTCCCGGTTGCGCCGGTCGTCGCAGTATTCGCAGGCTTCCAGAAGCGCCTTAACCAGCGCTAAGTGGGTTTCGGGATATTTTTCCACCCAGTCTTCCCGCACGCCGAGCACCTTTTCAGGATGACCGTCCCAAATATCCAAATCCGTGGCGACGACGTAGCCCAAATCTTCATAGACCGCCCTGGAGTTCCAAGGCTCCCCAACGCAGTAGCCGTCAATCGCGCCGGCTTTGAGGTTGGCCACCATCTGGGGCGGCGGTAGGCGCATGAGGGTAATATCCCGATCCGGGTCAATGCCCCCGGAGGCGAGCCAGTAGCGGAGGAGCAGATTTTGCATCGAGGCGGGATGCACCATTCCTAGGGTGGGCACCTGGTCGGCGCTGTTGTCTAGGTAGGTTTTGAGGGCGCTTAAACCGTTGACCCCCGCCTGGGCGAATTTATGACTGAGGGTAATGGCGTTGCCGTTGCGACTCATCACCAGCGCCGTAATGATGGGAAGCGGCAAATTTCCCCCCATGCCCAGGGTTAAGCCCAAGGGCATCCCCGCCACCATCTGGGCGCCGTCTAGGCGCTGGTCGCGAACGCCGTCCACAATGGATTGCCAACTGGGTTCTCGCACCAGGTTCACCGCTTCCAGACCGTACTTTTGGAAAAAGCCTTTTTCTTGGGCCACCACCAGGGGCGCGCAGTCCGTCAGAGGAATAAAGCCCAAATTAAGGTTGATTTTCTCCAAACCGGCGCCGGTCATCACCATCGGCGCTTGACCGACCTTCTTAACCCGTTTCTGTTGGTTGAGGAAATAGACCATCTCCCCCCGTAGGGCGTAGTAACTGGGATGGTTGACCACCTCTAAGCGGTGGCGGGGTCGGGGAATGGGCACCTCTAGAATTTGACCAATGTGGGCTTCCGGCCCCGTGGTCAGCATCACCACCCGGTCGGAAAGCAACAGCGCCTCGTCCACATCGTGGGTCACCATAATACAAGTAACCTGACTTTCCTGCACAATCTCCATCAGGCGCTCTTGCAGATTGCCCCGAGTTAAGGCGTCCAGCGCCCCGAAGGGTTCGTCCAGCAGTAGCACCTTGGGACGAATCGCTAGGGCCCGAGCAATAGCCACCCGTTGCTTCATCCCCCCGGAGAGTTCCCCCGGTTTCTTGTGGGCCGACCGTTGCAGACCGACCAAGGCGATACTGTCGTCGATAATTTTTTCCCGTTCCGGTTTGGGAAGTTGCCGCAAAACCCGATGGGCGGCTAGGGCGATATTTTGCCGCGCCGTCAACCAGGGCAGAAGGGAATAATTTTGAAAGACCACCATCCGTTCCGGCCCCGGCCCGTCGATTTCTCGACCCTCCATAATCACCCCCCCAAAGGTGGGCTTATCCAGACCGGACACCATATTTAACAAGGTGGATTTACCGCAACCGGAGTGGCCAATCAGGGAAATAAATTCTCCAGCCTTGATTTTCAGTTCAATTCCCTTCAGAGCGATATAGCGCTCGCCATTGGGCAGGGGAAAAATACGGTCAACGTGGTCAATTTCAATAAAAGCAGACATGGTTAGGGGTTGGAGATTTTACTACGACATTGAGATTGCGGAAGTTTCCGGTTCCCCTCCTTGGAGGGGTTAGGGGTGGGTTAGCTTCTCGGGGTTAGAACCCACCCCCCAGCCTCCTCCCAAGAGGGGGAGCTAATCCTAGCTGGCTGAGCGTAGCCGAAGCCAGCGCCGGCATTATTTCTGTTCCGCCGGAACAAGTAAACTGGCGATAAAGGCCACAAAACGGTCTAACAACAAACCGACAATGCCCACATAAACCAGCGCCAAAATAATTTCGCTCATGCGGGAACTGTTGTAGGCGTCCCAAATAAAGAAGCCAATGCCGACGCCTCCCACCAGCATTTCCGCCGCCACAATGGCGAGCCAAGAGAGACCAATACCGATGCGAAGACCGGTAAAAATATAGGGCACCGCCGCCGGAAAGAGAATGTTAAAGAAATACTCTAGTTTAGAGAGTTGCAAAACTCGGGAAACATTGCGGTAATCCTGGGGCACCTGTTGCACCCCGACGGTTGTATTGATAATAATGGGCCAAATCGAAGTGATAAAAATCACGAAGATCGCCGAAGGCTCGCTCTCCCTCAGCGCCGCCAAAGCGATGGGCAACCAAGCCAGGGGCGGAATGGTTCTCAAAACTTGGAAAATGGGATCGAGGGCGTCGTACATCAGACGACTACTGCCGATTAAAATTCCCAAACCAATCCCCACAATGGAAGCGAGGGAAAAGCCTACGGCCACCCGGGTTAAACTGGCGAAAATTTGTAAACCTAACCCCTTGTCCGTACCGCCGTTATCAAAAAAGGGATTAATAATCAGAGGATTCCAGGTTTCTTGAATCACCGTCAGGGGACTGGGTAAATTAGGATTGGGGCCGGAGCAAAGAATTTGCCAAATGACTAAGAGCACAATCAGCGCCACTAGGGGCCGCATAATTTTTTTAGAATGGGTCAAAAACGCCCAGGGATTACTGCGAGGGCGCCGGTTAGAAAGAGTCGCGTTAGCCATAGGAATAACAATTAAAAAGAAAGAATGGAGAGAAAACGTAAAGTTGAGTTTTCGGAGATTGGGCTTCGACTACGCTCAGCCCTCAGGATCTCAGGGGTTTTATCCCCCCTAGCCCCCCTTTGAAAGGGGGGAAAACTTCTTAAAGTCCCCCTTACCAAGGGGGATTGTCCCACTGAGCTTGCCCAAGTGTAGGGGGATGAAGCCCAAAATTGGGTCTTTAACCCAGATCTCTAATACACAGTAGTTTGGCAAGGGGGGAATCATCCTCAAAGTTCCCTGATAACTGATAACTGATAACTGATAACTGATATCTGTCATCTGAAATCTGAAATCTGACTAGCCTTTAATAGACTTAATCTTGAGACCATCCAGATAGGCCTGGGGATTTTCCGGGTCAAATTTCACCCCGTCAAAGAAGGTTTCCACACCCCGAGAAGTGGTGGCGGGAATCTGCTCCGCCGGCACCCCCAGCGCTTGGGCCGCTTGCTTCCATAAATCCTCCCGATTCACCTCGGCGATGACCTTTTTCGTATCCGTGGAGGGGGGCAAATAACCCCAGCGAATATCTTCCGTCAGGAACCACAAATCGTGACTTTGGTAGGGGTAGGAGGCGTTATCCCGCCAGAATTTCATGGCTAAATCGGGATCGTCTAAAGTGCGCCCGTCGCCAAAATCCACCTTGCCCTGGAGGCGTCCCAGAATATCCTCCGGGGGAACTTTAAGATACTGACGGCCGGAAATAATCGTCGCCATTTCCTCTTTATTTGCCGGATCGTCGCACCACTGTTGGGCTTCGAGAACGGCCTTCAACAACGCCTGGGTCGCCTTGGGATTTTTGTCCGCCCAATCCTTCCGCACAGTAAACGCCTTTTCCGGGTGATTTTTCCAGAGTTGGCCGGTAATCAGCGCCGAATAGCCCAGTTTTTGATTCACCAACTGAGCGTTCCAGGGTTCTCCCACGCAAAAAGAGGTCATGTTGCCGACTTTCATATTGGCCACCATTTGGGGCGGCGGCACCGGAATCACCGAGACGTCTTTACTGGGATCAATGCCCCCGGCGGCTAACCAGTAGCGAATCCAGAGGTCGTGAGTTCCCCCCGGAAAGGTCATGGCCACTTTGCTGTCTTTGGCTAATTTCGCCTTCAGAGGGGCGCTGTCCAGAGCGACCTTCAGCGCCTTAAAGGATTCCGCCAGAGAAATCCCCTGTCCCTGGGTATTGAGCCGGGCCAAAATATACATGGGCACCGGTTGCTTCGTTTTAGTAATAGTCCCCAGGGTCATCATGTAAGGCATGGGGGTTAAAATATGGGCGCCGTCAATGCCCCCGCCCCCGGAACCCAGTTCCAAGTTATCCCGCGTCACCGGCCAGGAGGCTTGTTTGAGCACCTCCACCCCGGTCATTCCATATTTATCAAACAGACCCTTTTCCTTGGCGATGATCAACGGCGCCGCGTCAGTTAAAGCGATAAAGCCCAATTTCGCCGTCGTTACTTCCGGCGCTTCTCCCGCGGCCCCCGGCGCCGGCGTCGCGTCTCCCCCCGCGGTCGGCGAAGCGGGAGTCGTGGGAGTATTAGGACTGGCGCATCCGTGTAGAATCGCTGTCCCCAAGGCGGTGGCTCCCGCCGTGATCATAAAATTGCGTCTAGAAAACTTGCTCATGTGTCTATAGGAAACCCCGGATCGGAAAAATGAGAACGACCGCAAAATGGTTTCCTTAGACTGGGGTTTTTCTTTGTAAAGATTTGTATAGTTTGTAACCGACCCCCGGCGAGCTATGCTAGTTTGTCATTTTTTCATGCCGGTCTTGCATAACCGCTGAATTTGGGTCAATTTTTCCCGAGCTTGTCCCCCCGACAGCAACTCCCGAGCCAAGTTAATCCCGGCGCCGAGTGAGTCCAGGGCGCAATGGCGCCAGAGGTAAAAGCCGCTATTCCAGAGGAGCGCCGGAACTAAGGGAGTGGGTTCCCCGGCGAGGGTGGCGGTCATTAACCGTTGAGCGTCGGTTAAATCCGTCCAAAGCGGATTTTTCCCCCCCAAACCGTAGTCTTCGGCGTGGAGTCGCAGACGAGTCAGGGGATTGTCCCCCTGATTGAAATCATATAAACCGATGATGGCGGGGCGCTCCTGGGGCAGGTCGCAACTGCCTTCTAGACCTTTAACGGTGGTAAATTTTTCAACCCCCCGCAGGGTCAGCGCCCTTTGAATCATGGTTTCCGTGGGGGGATGGACAAACCCGGCGACCACATAGCAAGGGCCGCTGTAGGGCGCCCAGATTAGTTCCAGGGTGGCCAGGGGCGGACGCTTACCGATTTGCTCCCGGTAAGGAATCAAGTCTTGAGCAAGGGGGAACTGTCGGGGAAGATAGACAAAGCCCAGATTAAGGTTGGCCAAACTCTCCTGAATTTGCGCTAGGGAAAAAGGGCGCCAATCCACCCCCAAACAGCGCCAGAGATCAATCAGGGGAACCCCTTCCTTCGTGGGCGTCCGCTCCCCGCCGTGCTGGAGAACCGGACAACCGGCGCTGGCTAGGAGTAAGGCGGTTAAGGGACTGAGGGGAAAAGTCCGGTCTCGCCCGTCGTAGGGTTGGCTGAGGATCGCGACCGGCTTGCCCGAATCTAACGCCGGAACCTTTGGCCCCAACTGGTCGTAGGCGTCCAACATCCCCGCCAACTCCTCCCCCGTGGGGCGCTTGATGCGGTGGGCGATTAAAAAAGCGCCGATTTGGGCCGGCGTCGCCGCCTGGGTCAACATCAGGGCCATGGCGTCCGCCGCTTCCGCCCGGCTCAAATCCTTACTGGTATGGGCGCCGCTCCCGATTTTTTTCAGATAGTCTCGAAATTGTTTGCTCATAGCTTATGTATTGGGTTCCTCGATTAATTCCCTGATCGCAAAAACCAACCCCAGTATACTGGGCTATTCTCAACGAGGAACCCTATTCTTCTATGCCCCCGGGGTTCGCTTAGGGAAAATGCCTGTCATTTGAATCCCTGTGATCAGGATTCCTAATAGTCCCAAGCCAATTAGAAGAACATAAACTACTCTTAAAGATGATCCTAAATAACTACCTTGATGGATCTCCATAAAAATCTCCGCCTGTTCTTCGGATAAGCCCAACCAGGCTCGGCTGATACGGAACATAACTCCCGTTACGGCGCTTATAAATAAAGGCAAAAAGAAAATTAAAGCGAATAGACCGTGAACAGAGCGGAGATTAACGCGACCCGAAGATAAACTTTTAAAATAATTTTGTCTTCTTTGTTTAAACATCAATAGCGCCGTCGCAATCATCGCGACTAAGCCCAAACCCAAGAGTAGAATATAAAAAGGAACTAAGGGCTTGCCTAAAAATTTACCTTCGTGGATACTGAGAATCGACTCTCCCAGTTCATCGGAGACTCCAAAATAAGTTCTGCCCAGACGATAAGCGACGCCGGTAAGAGCGCTTAGTAGAAGCGGAATAAAAAGAATGGGAGCAATCTTGCGGTGAATTTTACGAACATTGAGATTAGCCATAGAATCTATCGCCTCAAGTGAAGACTTGAGTAAAAGGGAAGAGGTCTGGGGGTTGCTTTGGGAATGACGAGGCTAGCCATCCGCCAATTACCACTGACCGATACTACCGAGTAATGGTGAAGAAGTCGTAAAGAGACCTAGAGCGTTTTCCCGCTCTAACTCCTCCTCCGGCGCGGCGCTTAATCCGGCGGACGATTTAAAAACGCCGATCTGGGCCAGCGTCGCCGTCTAGGACAACTTGAGGGTCTATATTCTATCCGGCGCCGGGGTTTCAGACCGCTTCTTCCGATAACGGCGGGTTCATCTTGGGGCAAAAGGTTTAAACTGGCAAACATCATCTCCGCTTCTATTGTCGCCGCTATGATTGCCCTCGTCGAAAAGCCCCCTGAACCGACCCTGGCCGATTTTCAAAGCCACCCCCCGGAAGATCAAGAATGGGTTGAGGGTCGGTTGATCGAAAAAAAACATATGACGATTCTCCACAGTAAAGTTCAATCCAATCTCGCCTTCCTCTGGAAAAAGTACCTCCTCGAATCCGGCCAGGGAGGAGAAGTCTATGTCGAGTTGCCCTGTATTACCACTGGACGGGGTCGCCGTCCCGATGTCTGTTACGCGACGGCGGAATTAGTGGCTCAATTTGGGCAAGAAACGGTTCTCCCCCAGAGTCCGAGCCTCGCGGCGGAAATCGCCTCTCCCAACGACAGCGCCGAGGAGTTATTCGCCAAGGCCGCGGAATACTTGGCGTCGGGTTGTGGAGAAGTCTGGCTGGTTTTTCCTGAAAACTGCCGGGTTCTCATTGTGACAGCCAACCAAACCCTCGCTTTCCAGGGGGAGGACAGCGCCCACTGCCAACGGTTTCTCTTAGGTTTTCAGGTTTCCCTGCCCAGTCTGTTTAGCTAAAATTTGAGGCTAAACAAAAATGCCCTTTCAAAATAACTACGTCAATCTGGCTATTCCCAAATCTCGCAGGACAAATCCCCCGCCTTTTGGGAAAAGCGGATATTTTCGCCGTAATCCACGGGGCAATCAATCACCGCCGGCACATCTTGAGCCAGCGCCGTCTTGAGGGTGGGAATTAAATCCGCCGCCGATTCGACCCGGTAACCCTTGAGACCCATACTTTCGGCGAACTTGACAAAATCGGGGTTGCTAAAACGAATAAAGGAGGAAGAGCCGAACTGATTAATTTGTTTCCACTCAATTAAACCGTAGCCATTGTCGTTAAAAATCAGGGTCACAAAGGGCGTGCCCACCCGGAGCGCCGTTTCCAGTTCCTGGCAATTCATCATAAAACCGCCGTCTCCCGTCACCGCCACCACCTTCCGGTCGGGGTAAACCAATTTAGCGGCCAAGGCGCCGGGAATAGCGATGCCCATGGCGGCGAAACCGTTGGAGATTAAACAGGTGTTGGGGCTGTCGCAGTGGTAATGGCGGGCCATCCACATCTTATGGGCGCCGACGTCGGAGATGACAATATCCTCGGGCCCCATCACCTGCCGCAGGTCGTAGATTAATTTTTGGGGCTTGACGGGAAACCCCTGATCTTGAGCGTACAATTCGTACTCTTCCCGAATCTCCGTCCGCAGAGAAGTCCCGAAGGGGGCGGGTTTGCCTTGCCGGTCGGCCCGTTTGAGGATATCCAGCAGGGAATCGGAGATATCCCCCACCACTTCCACCAGGGGAATATAACTGCTGTCGATTTCCGCCGGGGTCATGCCGATGTGAATAATGGGCAAAGTCCCCTCGGGATTCCATTTTTTGGGGGAATATTCAATTAAATCGTAGCCCACGGCGATGACTAAATCGGAACGCTCAAAGGCGCAGGTGATATGATCCCGCTGTTGCAGTCCCACAGTCCAGAGGGCTAAAGGATGAGTGTAGGGAATCACGCCCTTGCCCATAAAGGTATTAGCTACCGGAATATTAAGCACCGTGGCGAACTCCGTCAGCGCCTCGCTGGCGCCCGCCCGAATGGCGCCGTTCCCCACCAGAATCAGAGGATTTTTAGCTTTGGAAATGGCGTTGGCCGCGGCGCTCAGGGTTTTAAAAGCCGCGTAAACTTTTTCTTGATTGTCCCGACTGAGGGGCCGCCCCTCCACCGCCATGGCGGCGATATTTTCCGGCAAATCAATGTGGGTGGCGCCGGGTTTTTCCGATTGAGCCAGTTTAAACGCTTTGCGCACCACCTCCGGGGTGATGCTGGGGCGGACAATCTGCCGGTTCCACTTGGTCACCGGGTTAAACATGGCCACCAGGTCTAAATACTGGTGGGATTCGATGTGCATCCGGTCCGTGCCCACCTGACCGGTGATGGCCACCAGCGGCGCTCCGTCCAGGTTGGCGTCCGCCACCCCGGTCATTAAATTCGTCGCCCCCGGCCCGAGGGTGGAGAGACAGACCCCCGCCTTGCCCGTCAGGCGCCCGTAGACGTCGGCCATAAAGGCGGCGCCCTGTTCGTGGCGGACGGTAATGAATTGGATGGAAGAGCGCTTTAGGGCTTCGAGGACATGGAGGTTTTCTTCCCCGGGGAGGCCAAAGATGTACTCTACGCCTTCGTTCTCAAGACATTGAATCAGCAAGTCGGCGGTGTTCATTTCCCCCATGGGTGTTCTACTCTCCTGGCTGGGATCGGGGCGGTTTGTTTTTAGGTTAATCATCCCTTTACTTAGGGTAACGAAAAACCGGTTCTTTCGGCGGACTCTTCTCAGCCTGGGTCAGCGCCACAAAATTGGCGAGGATCTGTAAACCGAGGTTGGCGGATTTTTCCGGGTGGAATTGGGTGGCCATCAGCGCCCCCTGGGCGATGGCCGCGGTCACGGTTTGGGTGCCGTGGGTCACTACGGCGGATTGAACCTGGGGATCTTCCGGCGCCCCATAGTAGGAGTGAACGAAATAGACCTGGGGTTGGGGCGGCAGGTTCCGCCAGAGGGGCAGATCCGGCTGGGTCAAAGTTAAGGTATTCCAACCCATGTGGGGAATGGTTAGCCCCGGCTCGGAGCGAAAGCGCCGGACGACGCCGGGAATAATGTCTAACCCCGGTTCTTCGCCTTCTTCCGAGGAACTAAAGAGAATTTGCAACCCCAAACAAACGCCCAAAAAGGGCTTGCCCCCCAGGGCGATTTCCCGTAACGGCTCCACTAAACGGCGCTCCCTGAGATGGATCATGGCGGGGTCAAAGGCGCCGACGCCCGGCAAAACCACCCCGGCGGCGTCCGCGAGAACCTGGGGATCGGCGGTAATCAGGGGGCGGGCGCCGACGGTTTCCAGTCCTTTACAGACGGAATGGAGGTTGCCCATGTCGTAGTCCACCACGGCGATGGCGGGAGGGGTCATAGTTTTGATCTGTAAAAATAAAGGGGATTTAGGGAAAGCCCCCCTAGCCCCCCAATTCTGGGGGGAACCGGACTCAAAGTCCCCCAAACTTGGGGGATTGTCCCGCTGAGCGCCGTCGAAGCGTAGGGGGCTGATTGACCCTTATTAAACATCTTCTCAGGGATTTTCCGCCAGGGGAGAGGGGCGCTTCTCTTGGTTTAACCGCTCCTGGAGCTGGAGCAAATTCAGTCGGGCCGGCTCGAAGTCCGGCGCCAGCCGCAGGGATTCCTGATATTCCCGCAGAGCGTCCTGGAGTCGCCCTTGTTCCTGAAGGGCTAACCCTAAACTATGGCGGGCTAGGGCGTGCGCGCCGACGGGGATGCCCTGCTGATCCGGTTGCGCTAGCGCCTGACGGTAATAGTCGATGGCTCGCTCAAAGTCCCGGCGCCGGCTGTAGAGATCGCCGAGGCTGGTGTAGGCGTAAACCGCTTGGGGATCGATGGCGATGGCCTGACGCCAAAACTGGATTGCCTGGGGAAAACGCTCTTGCAAGTAATAGCCCTTGCCCAGCCAAACGTAGGCGTCGGAATTTTCCGGTTGCAGTTGAATGGCCCGTTGGAAGTGGGTCATGCCGAGGCTCACTTCGCCGACGGCGTAGCGGATCAGCCCCAGATTGTAGAGGGCGTCGCCGTGGTTGGCGTCGAGGCTAAGAACCTTCTGATACTGAGCGACGGCCTCCGCCAATCGACCCATTTGGGTGAAAAGCAGGGCTAGTTCAAAGTGAAGTTCAACGGCTTCGGGCCGGATTTGCAGAGCCTGTTGGTAGAGGGGGACGGCGGCTTCTAGGTTTCCCTGTCGGGTCAGGGTTTCGGCTTGCTCTAGATAACGCTCAAGGGGCTGGGAACTGAGTTGAGGCAGAGAGGCGGACCAGACGGCGCTTCCCCAGCTAGAGACTAGGAGGGTGAATCCAACCAGGACGCCGCCGAGGGAGGGTTTCATAGAACAGGTTGGGAACGGATATCTTAAATTCTACGTTAATCGCTAAGATGGAGCGACGGCGCTTTGCTAAAATCTTCGCCTTTTTGTCGACGCTCACCCAACTTTATGTCTTTTCGGTTTTCCCCGTCCCTCGCCTTTCCCCGCCTGACGGCTAAAACTTGCGCTCTCCTCGGGGGGCTAAGTCTCGGTCTCGGTTGGCTCGCCCCCGTCGGCGCCGCCCCCAATCCCGCGCCGCCCCAAGTCCAGAGTTTAGTGGAACAATTCGACGCCCTAGCCAACCGCAGGGATTTAACGGCGCTGAAGGCGCTCTATAGCCAGGATTTTAAAACCGGCGACGGTCTGGATTTATCGGCCTACCAAACGGCGCTGGAGTCCCTCTGGCAACGCTACCCAGAGTTAACCTACAAAACTCAAATCACCGGCTGGGAGCAGGCGGGAGACCGCCTGATTGTCCAGACCCAAACCACCCTAGAGGGAACTGGCCAATGGCAGGGCAATCCGGCCCGACTGGCGGGGGTGATGGAATCCAAACAGACCTATGTCGGCAATCAACTGTTAGAACAAACTATCCTCTCGGAAAAAATCACCCTCACCGCCGGCGCCAATCCCCCGGAGGTGGCGGTGCAACTCCCCGCCAGCGTTAAGCCGGGCCAGGAATTTGATTTTGACGTCATTCTGGCGGAACCCCTGGGGGAAACCCTAGTGGCCGGCGCCGCCTTCGCCCAGCCGATTCGCCCCGCGGCCTACCTCAATCCCCTCAAGGTGGAATTGGAACTCCTGCAAGCGGGGGGGCTGTTTAAACGGGCTAAAGCGCCCAGAACTCAAAACGCCCAGTGGTACTCGGCGCTGTTGATTAGCAATGAGGGGACAACCTATGTGACCCAGCGCCTACGGGTGGAACCCTAGGGGGCCGGCGCCGCCGAAAGTGAGGGCGAAAAGCGCGGGGAACACTGATAAAATCAGCTAAGTTTCCCCTCCCCCTTACCCCGCATCGGCGCGAAAATCCTATGGCTCTCGGCTATGTCGCCCTCGTCCTCCACGCCCACCTCCCCTTTGTTCGCCACCCCGAAAGCGACTATGTTTTAGAGGAGGAATGGCTCTACGAGGCGATCACTGAAACTTATATCCCCCTTCTGCGGGTGTTTGAGGGCTTAAAGCGGGACGGCGTCGATTTCAAGATGACCATGAGCATGACCCCGCCCCTAGTGTCCATGCTCCGGGATCCCCTCCTGCAACGGCGCTATGAGGAGCATTTGACGAAATTGCAGGAGTTGGTGGAGAAGGAAATTGTTCACAATGAACACAATGGGCACCTGCGCTATTTAGCGGAATATTACGCCCAGGAGTTCGCCTCCATTCGGGAAGTTTGGGAGCGCCTAGACGGGGATTTAGTCGGCGCCTTTAAGGGCTTTTTAGACTCCAATAACCTCGATATTATTACCTGCGGCGCTACCCACGGCTACTTGCCGCTGATGAAGATGTATCCCCAGGCGGTCTGGGCCCAAATTCAGGTGGCCTGCGACCATTATCGCGAGCATTTCGGGCGGGACCCCAAGGGGATTTGGCTCCCGGAATGCGCCTATTTTGAAGGGGTGGAGCGGATGTTGGCGGACGCGGGTCTGCGTTACTTTTTGGTGGATGGCCACGGCATCCTCTACGCCCGTCCCCGGCCCCGCTTTGGCACCTACGCGCCTATCTTTACGGAAACCGGGGTGGCGGCCTTTGGGCGGGATCATGAGTCCTCCCAACAGGTCTGGTCGTCCCAGGTGGGCTACCCTGGCGACCCTGAGTATCGGGAGTTTTATAAGGATCTGGGTTGGGAGGCGGAATATGAGTACATTAAGGATTACGTCATGCCCAACGGTCAGCGTAAAAATATTGGCATTAAGTACCATAAAATCACCTCCCGTCAGGCGGGCCTCTCCGATAAGGCGCTCTATGATCCCTACTGGGCTAAGGAAAAGGCGGCGGAGCACGCGGGCAACTTTATGTATAACCGGGGACAACAGATCGAAAATTTGGCGCAGTTGATGCAACGCCCACCCCTGGTGGTCTCCCCCTACGACGCCGAATTGTTTGGGCATTGGTGGTATGAGGGGCCTTGGTTTATTGATTTTCTCTTCCGTAAGTCCTGGTACGACCAAAATATCTTCGAGATGACTCACCTCTCGGACTACCTGCGCCGCAACCCCACCCAGCAGGTCTGCCGGCCCTCCCAGTCCAGTTGGGGCTATAAGGGGTTCCACGAATATTGGCTCAATAATACCAACGCCTGGGTTTATCCCCACCTCCACAAGGCCGCCGAGCGGATGATCGACCTCAGTCGCCGGGAGGCCCAAGACGAATTGGAGGAGCGGGCGCTCAATCAAGCGGCCCGGGAACTCCTCCTCGCCCAGTCCTCCGATTGGGCTTTTATCATGCGCACCGGCACGATGGTGCCCTACGCCGAGCGCCGCACCCGTTCCCATATTCAACGCTTTACGAAACTCTATGAGGATATTCGCTCTGGGGATATTGATTCCGGTTGGCTGACCCAGGTGGAAAAAATGGATAATATTTTTCCCCAGATTAACTATCGGGTCTATCGTCCTTTGTAGAAACTAACGGCGGGTCTCCGGGGGCGATCTTTGTCATCCCCAAGCCCGCGGCGTCGTTCAAGTTCCGAGCGCCGACGGAATGAGAGATCTCCCGCAAGGGTGATAGAGGATTAAATCAAGAAGACGCTTTAAAAAGGGGCGCTAACTTGATCTGAGAATTTTATGTAATACGTATTTTAAAAAAGCGTGTATTTTTATGGAGCTGGTTAAAATCAGCTTTCGTAAATATCACGGAAACTCCCCTCTATGTTTTCCGCGTCTACCCCCAACGGTTCTCCAGATCCCTCCCCAGCCATAAGTCCCGAGCGCCGGGCGGTGCCGGTCAATTACGAGTACAGCGTCAATCTCCCGGAGCTATTAGCCCGACTAGACCTATCCATCCTCATCTCCACCTACCAGGCGGGGCGAGTGGCCAGTATTGGCGCCTATCAAGGGCAGTTGCGGGTGGGATTCGCCCATTTTGACCAAGCTATGGGTCTCACTCGCACGGCCACGGGTATCGCCGTCGGCGCTCGCCAGGCTATTTGGTCTTTGCCGGCTAATAAAGACATTGCGCCCCGCATTAAGCCGGAGGGGGAGCAGGATATGGCCTTTTTGGCCCGCTCTTGCCACCAGACGGGGCCGATCATGGGCCACGATTTGGCCTTTGGTCAGGGTCGCCTCTGGGTGGTGAATACCTTGTTTAACTGTCTGGCCATTGTTGAAGGGAATTGGAGTTTTATTCCTCAGTGGAAACCGCCCTTTATTTCAGAAATCGCCCCCGGCGATCGTTGCCATCTCAATGGTTTGGCTCTGGGGACGGACGGCGCTCCGGCTTTTGTTTCGGCGCTGGGGGAGACCGATACGGAAAACGGCTGGCGGGAAAATAAAGCTAACGGCGGTTGTTTGTTAGATATGAAAACTGGGGCGGTGGTGTTGCGGGGGTTATCCATGCCCCATTCCCCCCGGCTCTACCAAGGCGGACTCTATTTCCTGAATTCGGGGCGGGGAACCCTAAATTTTTGCGACCCCCTCAACGGGCGCTCGGAAGTTATCGCGGAACTGCCAGGCTTTACCCGCGGGTTGGATTGTTGGGAGGGTCACGCTTTTGTGGGGTTGTCCCAAATCCGGGAAACGGCGGTGTTTGGGGGTCTGCCCCTGGATGATCGCCGTGGAGAATTACGGTGCGGCTTGGCTATTGTCAATCTTGGCAGTGGTCAGGTGGCGGGAACTTTTTGGTTCAACAGCGGGGTGGAGGAGGTCTTCGCCGTCTCTGTCCTGCCGGGCTACCGCAACCCGGCGCTGATCGGCCCCGATACGGAACTGGACGGCGCTCAGTCAGTCTGGCTAGTGCCGTCCATGGCTTGATTCACCTCTATTTTTCAACTTCAACACCACGAGGCAATTTTTATGGCGACGCCTTTTCTAGTTCGGGACGTCTTCTTTGGTTCTAACAGTTCTAACCCTGAGTTGCTGACGGCAGTGGGAAATACTCTCTACTTCCGGGCCTTGGACGGGGTTAGCGGAGTGGAACTGTGGAAAAGCGACGGCACGGCGGGGGGCACTGTCCTCGTCAAGGATATCCAGTCTGGTTATGGCGACTCCTATCCTCGGTATCTAAAAGCGGTAGGAAATATCCTCTACTTCCGTAGCAACAACGGCGCAAATGGGATTGAGTTGTGGAAAAGCGACGGTACGACAGGGGGCACGGTTCTTGTGAAGGATATTCGCCCCGGCGCTTATAGCTCTAATCCCCGAGATCTAACTGTTGTGGGAAACACCCTCTATTTCAGCGTCGATGACGGCGTTAATGGTCGGGAGTTGTGGAAAAGCGACGGCACAGCGGGGGGCACCGTTTTGGTTAAGGATATTCGTCCCGGCGCTAATGGCTCCAACGCAAGTTACTTGACGGCGGTGGGGAATACTCTCTACTTCAGCGCCATTGACGACGCGAACGGCTTGGAACTGTGGAAGAGCGACGGCACAGCGGCGGGCACCGTTCTGGTAAAGAATATCCGCCCCGGAGCTAGTAGCTCCTACGTTAGTAATCTGACGGCGGTGGGGAATACTCTCTACTTCCGGGCCTTTGACGACGTAAACGGCTTGGAACTGTGGAAGAGCGACGGCACGGCGGCGGGCACCGTTCTGGTAAAGAATATCCGCCCCGGCGCTGATAGCTCCTACGCTAGGAATCTGACCTCTGTGGGAAACACTCTCTACTTCAGCGCCGATGACGGGGTGAACGGTCGGGAACTGTGGAAAAGCGACGGCACGACGGCGGGCACCGTTCTCGTTAAGAATATCCGCCCCGGCGCTGATAGCTCCAACCTAAGTTACTTGACGGCGGTGGGGAATACTCTCTATTTCAGCGCCTTTGATGGGGTGAACGGCTCGGAACTGTGGAAGAGCGACGGCACAGCGGCGGGCACTGTTCTCGTCAAGGATATCCTCCCCAGTTCTTATAGCTCTTATCCCCAAGATTTAACCGTAGTGGGAAACACCCTCTACTTCAGCGCCGACGATGGCATTGACGGACGGGAATTGTGGAAAAGCGACGGCACGACTCAAGGCACTGTGTTGGTCAGGGATATTAACCGGATTAGCGGTTCTGAACCCCGTAACTTAACGCTGGTAGGCAACCGGCTTTACTTTACCGCCGACAACGGCACAAGGGGCCGCGAGTTATGGGCGCTGGATGTCGATAATCCGTCTTCAGCCTCCCTGGCCATCGCCGCTACGAACGCCAACCAAACCGAAGGCAATTCCGGCGGTAAGAGCTTTACTTTTACTGTCATTCGCTCTGGCAGTACTAGTGGCAGTAATAGCGTTAACTGGGCGGTAACAGGAACGGGAGCCAATCCCGCCAATGCTAGCGATTTTGTCGGCGGAGTCCTACCCAGCGGAGTCGTGAACTTCAGCGCCGGGCAAACCAGTAAGGCGATTACCGTCAATGTCCAAGGGGATACCAGCGTCGAAGTCAACGAAACCTTTACCGTCGCGCTCTCTAACCCCACCAACGGCGCGATCATTACCACTGCCAGCGCCCAGGGGACGATCCAAAATGACGACACTAGCTCAGGCAACACCTTCACCGGGACAACCGGCAACGACACTCTCAAGGGAACAACCGGCGCCGACACTCTGATTGGTTTAGCTGGAAACGACGCCTACACCGTTGATAACAGCGGGGATGTGGTCACCGAAAACGCCAACGAAGGAACCGACGCCGTTCAGGCTTCTATTTCCTACACCCTAGCCAACAATGTCGAAAATCTCACCCTCACCGGTAGCGCCAATATCAACGGGACAGGAAACGCCCTCAACAATAAAGTTGTTGGTAATACCGGCGCTAATACTCTCAACGGCGGCGCCGGCGCCGATACCTTGACGGGAGGAACGGGGAACGACGCCTTTGTCTTCCGCTTCGGCGAATCCACCGTCACCGCCCTAGACCGGATTACGGACTTTGCCATCGGCGCCGATAAGATTGACCTCCTAACTCAAGGCGGCGCGGCCACCGGCGCTCCCGCGGGCTTCACTCGGGCCGCGGATAGCGCGACGACCAACGTTAACACTATCGTCGCTAACGTCTTTACCGACGCCAACGGCGCTCAGGCGGGAAACCAAGCGCTGGGCGTTAACCGAGCGGCTTTAGTGCGGGCTAACACTTCCACTTACCTGATTATTAACGACGGGGTTGCAGGCTTCCAAAGCGCCAACGATTTGGTGATTAACCTCACCGGCATCACCGGAACCTTACCGGCGCTGGGAACCATTCCAGTCGGTAACTTCTTTGTCTGATTTTATTTGAACTAGCAAGAGAGGGTTCTTCTCCCCCTTTTTTGCCGCAAAGTCTGCGAGAGGCGCCGTTCATTGATAACATAGACGTATTTTTTAACTGAGGGACGGATCTAGGGTTGCCCTTCGGCTACGCTCAGGGCGCGAGGGCTGAGCGTAGCCGTGCCACACTGAGCTTGTCGAAGTGAAGCCCGTATCTCACTTGACGGCCTACCGCTATAGAATTCTGGGATGTTTGAC
>WGLZ01000095.1 GCA_016471375.1 Cyanobacteria bacterium RI_101 | reverse complement strand
GTTCAACCGCTTGAGCGTTAAGCTTTTCCGCTTCCGCTAATTGTCGCTCCTGTTCCGGCGTTAGCTGAGACTGAGCGACGAGAGTGGGGGGCGGTGCGGATTGGCCATGGACGGAGGGAGTAGGGAGGAGGAGGAGCGGGAGGCGGCGCATAGGTACGATTCTCAAAGGTTTTTGGTATTATAGGGCTGGATTTTGGCTAGTTAGGGTCAGCTCAGTCGTTAGCGGCAGTGTAATGCGTCAAACCCCGGCTCTACGGCTTAGGATCCCTAGGCATAACTTATCATTAAGACTCGATTGGGGAGATTAAGCCATGAGCGAACTCGAACAAAATAAATACATTAATCCACTCAGAAGACAATTGACCCATTCCGTAGAGAGGATCAAAACGCTTGAGTGAGACCTGGAGCCAGACGGAAGGATCAGCGAAGCTTTTTCAGTCATGGAAGAACCCATAGACACTCGATTTGATCGACTAGAATCTCGACTATAGCAGTCACATTTAGGTTATATAGCAGTCACAAGTGAGTTGTAAAATTTTAAATCCCCTAACCCTTACGGGCAAAGGCTTTGAGCAGAGGGACAATTTACAACCTAGATGTGACCGCTATAAACCAGTCTCCACCAAACGGCTTTCCCCATAAGTGTTTCAGCATCTAGAATTTTACAGACCATTTATGACCTCTATAGACCGGATGGAGCATCAATTTAATCAACTGCAAGCCAAGTTAGAAATCGTTCTAGACTCCATTACCGGACTTGGCGACTGACCTGAAGAATGACCCGACTCTCGGCTCTGTCCCCCAATCTCTGTGATAGACTCATTTCCACATCGCCAAGAGGGAAAGACAGGATGAAAGGTATTCAATTTTTACTTAACGACTCAGGGGAAAAAACCTCAGTACTTATTGATCTAGAACAATGGGGCGAGCTCTGGGAAGACTTTTACGATGTTATCGTATCCCAATCTAGACAAAACGAAGCTGAAATTGACTGGGCGGCGCTGGAAGCCGAAATTCCTCAGACGACTCAAGTGGACAAAAATGTACGAGGTTAAGTTTAAGAGTTCTGCCGCTAAGGAATTCCAAAAATTGCCCTCACAGTTTAAACAGCGTTTGCAAATCGCTATCAATCACCTTAAAACCGATCCGCGTCCTATCGGATCTATCAAGCTAAAAGGAAGCGATGACCTTTATCGGTTACGGGTTGGAGACTATCGCATTGTTTACCAGATCGATGATGAAATTAAAACTATTGCGATTACCCGCGTGAGGCATCGCCGAGACGTTTACAACGATTGATAAGACTGATTCGTTTCTCTATTTTCTCAAAGAACCGCCCCCTAATAAATCAGAATTTACTGAGAGGATGTTTGGAAAGCCCCCCTAGCCCCCCAATTCTGGGGGGAACCAGACTCAAAGTCCCCCAAACTTGGGGGATTTAGGGGGCTGATTGACCCTTATTAAACATCCTCTGAGGCGGAATCGAAAGAAAAACAATCTTGCTGTCGGCAAATTCCCCGAATTGTAGATAATCCAGCGCCGCCCGCCAGGTCTCCGGCTCTTGCTCCCGCAACGGCGCTAGGGTAGCCAGGACGTCAAGCCAAAGACCTTGATCCGCGTAAGCTTGCGCTCTTTCCAGCGCCGGTAAAGCAGACGGCAGATTAGAGGAAACTCGCTTCAGGTTTACTTCTGTAAAATCTTCCTTCAGGGTTCTGCCGACAACGACCTTGGAGGGGCAGGAAAGCGTAAATCGCCAACCGTAGATTTGGTTCAGTTGCAGAGACGCGGTTGCTGGTAGCGGGATAGCGAGTATCGCTTGAGCTTCCGGTAAGGCAACTTCCGCTTGATAAACTTCCCGCCCTTCCCCGTCGATTACACTCAATATTCCTGTTTTAGCCCGGTGTTCCGGTAAATAAACCAGAATAGTCGGATTAGGCGCAACGGTCGGCGCTGTGGTGGAAGGCCTGAGGGAAAAGAGGAGAGTATCGCCGAGCAGACAAGTTTCGCCGCGGACGCCGGCGCCGGTCGTCACAGGAGGCGCTCCTCGATTCTGGGCTTTGGGAAAACGAATCTTACTATTAGCGGGTTGGGCATGGACGGAGGGAGCGGAGAGGAGGAGGAGAAGCGGGAAGAGGGGGAGGAGCAAGAGGCGGCGCATGGGTACTATTCCCAAAGGTTTTCGGTATTATAGCGCCGGATTTTGGCTAGTTGTGGTCGGCTCAGTCTTCTCAGAAGACGATTAATTTATATCGAGTAATTTATATCGAGTAATTTATATCGAGATCCCGCAGAACGTCGCTGGCGATCCCCCAATCGACCTGTGGATCGTAGATTTAAACGGAGCCGGTTTTGATAAAAAGGCCTTAAGGTCGTTAACGAAAGCGCCGATAGACCTCCGCCAGCGCCTGGGCGTCCCCCACATTGCCGGGGAAGAGGACGACGGGTAAGCGGGGAAAGCGGGGATGGTCGGCGCCGGTCTGCACCGCGGAAACGCCGGGCAAAACTTGGCCCAGGAGGCGGGCGGAGCGCAATCCCAAACCGGCGCTGAGGACGTCGTTGGAGGTGATGCCCCCTTTGCTAATTAAGTAACCCATCTCTGGGGGCAGGTTTTGGACGATGGCCATTAACAGCGCCGAAAGCTCCTGGCCAAAGTCGAGGCGGGCTTGGATGGAGTCAAAATTTAATTCCCCCCGGCTGGTGTAAATAACCGGAGTTTTTCCCTGAGCGAAGGCTTCCCCCACGGCGCGGAGGGTTTCCGCTTGAATTTCCGGCGCCGAAGCGGGGTTGTCCCGCAGACGTTCCGCGGAAATTTCTAGGGGATAAACTCCAGGCTCCTGCAATAGGACTTCTAATTGTTCCGTGGTCTTGCGCACATGGGAGCCGACTAAGACCACCCCCGGCCCGGTCTGGGTTTTCAATCGCCCCAAGGTTTCCGGCGCCTGGGGTTGGGGGCCTAAATTGGCCAGGGAAGTCAAAATACTGGCGGCGCTACGGAGCAGAAAACGTTTGCCCCGGGCCGTCGCGGTTAAGAGATCCTGGGCGAAGCGGTCTAAATCGGCTTGGGTCTCTCCGTCCACAACTCCGCAGACATTGTTTTTTAAACCCAGTAGGCGCTCTAAACTACCCTGGCGCAGATCCGGGAGTAAAAACCGCTCCACTTCCGGCGCCGGGATACGGCCCCGGGTTTTTTCCTCGACGTAATCCGGCAGGTAACTATGGCGGTAGCCAAAGACGGAGTCCTTGGCAAATTCGGTTTCGTGCACCGGGGTCGGCGTTCCGTCCACCAGTAAGTAATGGACGCTCTCTTTAGTCACGCGGCCCCCTTCAAAAAAGGCGGGAATCAGAAAATGAGCGTCGAAGGGGCCCAGTTCCTCGGCGATGACATCGGTTTCTAGGGGGTAATGACCCCGCAGGGTGGAATCGGAACGGCTGACTACCAGAAAATCTGTAATCTCCTCTGCCGCCAGCGCCGCCTTCAAGTTCCGGCAGACTTCCTTAACCACCGCTCCGGCGCTCTCCGGGGGCAAGGCCCGAGTGTTGGTCAAAATAAAAAAGATTGGCGCCGGGTCCCGCAGTCCCAACTTCAGGGTTTCCAGATCCCATTTCATCAAGAGCGGGCAACTGTGGACGGTCTGGGAGCCGGTGGGGTCGTCGTCGAGGACGATGATTTTGGGGGAGGCGGCCATGGGAGAAGCGAGAGGAGGGTTAGTAGCGTATTATACGCCCTCGGTTAACCGCCCCCGCACGCCGGCGCCGCTAGGAGAGTTTTTAACGCCAAGATTTGCAGGGCTTCCAACAGGGCCACGCCTACCAAGAGCAAGCCCCCATAGCGCCGCAGAAGCCGCCAAATCACCCGCCCCAGCAGACGCTCCATCTCCGGGCTGGCCAGTTCCTCCCGCAGAAGGGTTTGCACCTGACGATGAAAAACGGCGCCGGCGGCCTGCACGGTTTGATTAACCTGGCGGTTGAGGAGGGTTTCCGCTTTTTCCAGGGGATTCTCCATCCGCTTAATCCGTAATGGCTTTAATCAAGACGTCGCTGAGACTCATGCCCGCCATATCCTCAATGGTAATGGTATCGACGATATCGAACTTGGCGCCGGCCTGTTGGAGTTGGTCGTCCAACGCCTTGAGAAATTGGGTCGCCTGTTTATCATGACCCACCTGAATCAGGGAAATGGTGAGTTCTTCGTCGGTTTCCACCTGATTGCTGGCGTCGAGAATTAACCGGATCACCGCCTTATGATCCGTCGGCTCTCCATCGGTGATCACCAGGATGGTTTCTCCGTTGGCTTTGGTTTGCCCCTGGGCTTTGCGTTGGAAATAGTTGTCGAGGGCGTCCTGGAGGACGCTGGCCAAATCGGTGCGGCCCATGGGTTCGTTATCGGCGTAGATTTTGGCTACCTTGTCCGCCGTCACGTTGTCATAGCGCCGGAACCGCCCAGAGAACAAATAAACGGTGATGCCGTCGGGGTCGATGGTTTCGCACTTCTGGGCCAGGGCGATGGTGGACGCCTGGGCCAGTTCCCAGCGGGTAGGGCCCCCCGGCTGGTCGGAAGTAGCCATGCTACTACTCTTGTCGATCATCAGGGTGTAGTCTCGATTTTCGAGGATGGGCGACTCCATAGGTCTCTACTCCGGGGATAGCTGTCCCTCTTGTTGTAACTTAACTCCGTCCAATCGGCGCTAATTTCCCCCGGGACGAGAAAAAATCTCCCCCTGGGGTTATGTCCAGGGTAAAGTTTTCCTAAAATTAGCCTAACGCTCGCTTTTTGGGAAAACCCCCGTGCCCACCCTTTGTTGCCCCAACCCCACTTGCCAAACCGCCAACGAACTTGAGCGGGAAGTCTGTAGCGCCTGTCAAACGCCTTTAGTTAAAAAGTACTTGTGGGCGGTGGGGGATTGGATTAAGGCCTACCAGCTTGGGGAGTTAATCGAAGAGCGCTATCGCCTCGTCCAACCCAGGGTCTTGCTTGATACCCTGCCGGCCCAACCCACCGCCGGTCCCGACGAGATGCCCCCCTACATCGCGCCCTATCTGAAATTATTCGGACTGCGGCTCCACCTGCCCCAGGTCTATGACTACTTCCCCAGTTCCGACCCGGAGATGGATCTGAGCGTCTGGCTCCTAGACCCCGGCGCCGTTCCCCTCAATGAGGCGGGGGAACCCCTCCACCCGGAACTGCTCCCCGCGTTAGACCAGGTCTGGCCCGGCGCCGGGCCTCTGCTTCAACTGACCTGGCTCTGGCAGATGGCCAAACTCTGGCAACCCCTACAGGGGAAAAATGTCGTCTCTAGTTTGCTGGAGCCGGGCTTCCTCAAGGTGAACGGTTATCAAGCGCAACTCCGAGAACTGCGTATAGACGAACACCAGTTTTATGACCTCCGGCATCTCGCGCCGGTTTGGGAGCCTCTGTTGACGGGGGCCCATCCCCTCATCGCCCCCTTTTGCGAAACCCTCGGGCGCCGCCTGAGCCAGGGTAAAATCCCCCACAGCGAACATTTAATCCAGGTTTTGGAAACCGCCATTACTGAGTTAAGCGAACAATACGAATTTAAGTATCAAATCCTGACGCTGACGGATCAAGGCCCCAACCGGGAGCACAACGAAGACGCCTGTTATCCCCCTTCCGGTTTGGGGGGAGAGGGCAATCAACTGCTGACCACCTTAACCCTGATTGGGGACGGGGTCGGGGGTCAGGAGGGCGGAGAAGTGGCTTCCCAATGGGTGGCGGAGCATTTGCCCCTGATGATCAGCAATCAAGTCCAGGGCGGCGCGACGGAGCCGAGCGCCGTGTTAGAAATCCTCAAAACCTGTATCGAAAAGGTCAACGACCAACTCAACAGCCGCAACGACGCGGAGGAACGGCGGGAGCGGGAGCGGATGGGCACGACCCTCGTGCTGGCGTTGGCCCAAAACCACCAACTCTACTGGGCCAACGTGGGGGATTCCCGCTGTTATTGGCTCACTCCCGACAGTTGCCTACAGATGACCGTGGACGACGACCTGGCCTGCCGGGAGGTGCGTTTGGGTTATATGCTTTACCGAGAGGCGCTGGAATTGCCCCGCTCCGGCGCTCTGACCCAGGCCATGGGCTTAGCGCCGTCTTCTCAACTCTATCCCGCGATCCAATACGCCTTTGTGCCCGCCGATTCCCTCTTTTTACTCTGCTCCGACGGTCTTTCGGACTTTAACCGGGTGGAGCAGTACTGGCGCCGGGAGTCTCTGGGATTATTTAACGGCGAAAAAACTCTAGAGGACTTGGCCGCCAGTCTGATCAACCTAGCCAACACCCAGAACGGTCACGACAACGTCAGCGTCGGCTTACTCTTTTGCCAACCCCGCCCCCCGGAAACGGGAACGCCTATTTTATACCCCCGCTCTTCCGCCGAGCGGGAAACCCATCCCCCCGCGGTGGAAGCGCCGGAGACGACAACAGAGCCGGATCCTTTACCGCTCCCGCCGCCTCCGTCCCCATTGGTTCCGCCCCCGGCGCCGAAGCGGGCGCAAAATATTATTCTGCCGCCCTGGGTTTTCGGGGTGATTTTGGGTCTTTTGGCCCTAGGCGCGGGCTGGTGGGGCTGGCAGAGCTTGAATTCCAGCGGCGATTCCTCGGCGCCGCCCCCCAGTCAGGGATTTTGAAGCCGGTTCCCCACTTAAAAAGGAATCTCGTCCAAATTGGCTTCAATGGGCGGCTCGGACTCCTGGGCGGGACTCGGCTCGGCGCTGTCCCAACTGGGGGGCTGATAACTGCCGCTGGCGGGCGCCGAAACTTTAGGGGGAGAACTAACGGCGCCGTCGAGGCGATGAATGCGGGAGGCCACCAGTTCGGCTCTCTTTTCCTTAAAGCCTTCGGGGCGTTCCGCCATCAACATAGTCAGGCGCCCTTCAATCAAAATCTGGTCGCCTTCCCGGTAGGTTTCTTGCACTTCGGTGGCTAAATTATTCCAAGCCACGACCTTCAACGTCGCCGGGGGATCGTCGGCTCGCCCGCCCGGAAACTCCACCAACATCTGGGCGATGGGGGTTTGATTCTCCTGGGTGTAACGCAACTCCGGGTTGCGAATTACTGTCGCCATTAGGACACAGCTATTCATATTGGCACAGGCTCCTCTAGGGAAAAAAGATGGAAATTAATAAAAATAACTAGATGACAGAGAGCTAACGGGCAATCGCCCCCCCTATCCTAAAGTCAATGGGTTTTTAGCGGCCCTAGACTGACCGAAAATTTCTGTAAAGTTTGATGACGGCGCCCTGGCGTCTAGGCCCGACCGTCAGGCTAGGGCAAAAAACAAGTTACACTAACCCCAAGATCTCGCCCCCGCCCTCCGCCGTTTTGGCCTAGGCCTGTCCCGATGGATATTCTTTGCACCCGTCCGGGTTGTTCCCGATTAAATCCCTTCCCCGAGCTGGATAACCGCAACACCCTCCAGACCGCCCAACAAAAATTCTGCACCCGTTGCGGGATGCCTCTCATTCTGGCGGGGCGCTATTTGCCGGTGAAACTTCTGGGACAGGGGGGCTTCGGCGCCGCTTTTTTGGCCCTAGACCGGTTTACCCCCACCATGCGCTTCTGCGTGGTTAAGCAATTCCAGCCCAGCGGCGATCTCAACCCCCAACAGATGGAGTTGGCGCTGTCTCTCTTTGAGCGGGAAGCCACGGTTTTAGAAGAGTTGGGCAACCGCAATAGCCAAATTCCTAATCTCTACGCCTATTTTCCCCTGGTAGTGGATAATCCCCGCAGTAGCAAGACGGATCAATTTTTCTACTTGGTTCAAGAATTTATTAACGGCAAGGACTACGAAGTGATCGTCGGGGAACGGGGCCCCCTGCCGGAAGGGGAAGTGCGTTGGGTGTTTACGGAAATGCTGAAAATCCTCGGCTTTGTCCACAGTCGCAACTCTATCCACCGGGACATCAAACCCTCCAATATTATGCGAGACCAAGAGGGCAAGCTCTTTCTCCTCGATTTCGGCGCCGTCAAACAGGTGGCCGCCTCCTCCCAAGCCGCGCCGGGGGGCGGCTCTACGGGAATCTATTCCATGGGCTTCGCGCCGCCGGAGCAAATGACCGGCGCCCAGGTCTATCCCGCCACCGACCTTTACGCCCTGGCGGTGACTTGTCTCTATTTACTGACGGGTAAAACCGCTCAGGATCTCTACGACTCTTATCAAAACCAATGGCAATGGCGCTCCTCCGCGCCGGGCGTGAGTCCTGACTTTGCCGATGTTCTCGACCGCTTGCTTCAGGCGACTCCCAAAGACCGCTACCAGTCCGCGGAGGAAACTCTCCAGGCGCTTCAGGGACAACCGGCCCCCGTGGCGCCCGCCCCCAAAACCGCCACAACTTTGCAAGCGCCGCCCCAGACTCCCGTCTCGCCGCCCGCTCCTCAAACCCCGGTCGCTCCCGCTGTTCCCGCGGCCGCCCCTCCGGCGCCGGTTGTAAAAGCGCCGCCTCCCCCTTTGCCGTTAACGCCCCTCCTCCTCGGCGCCGTTTATACGGGCTTTCAGGGGATGTTAGTCGGAACCCTATTAGCCATGCTCATTCCCGCCCCTGGTATTCGCGTCGGTCTCTGGGGCATGATCCTCGGGGGAATGCTCTTTGGGCAGTGGAAAGGCTGGATTGAAACCTGGGAGCGCCTGATTAGCCTGGGGGCGACCCTCGGCCTGCTGGTCTGGCTGGCGAAATGGTCTCAGGTGGGTTGGATTAGCGCCCTGCAACCGGCGCTTGCGTCTCTCTCGCCCCTCTTTAACAACGGGCTTTGGGTGGCCTTAATTACGGCGCTGTTCGGCGCTTTGACCCTAACGGCGGTGGTTTCTCTGTTTTTGCTAATCTATAAGCTGCTCCAAAGACTGTTATAGGCCGGTCGCGACGACAATCAACAGCGCCGGAGTTCAGACCCTTAACTTTTGCGTCGGCCAGCGCCGGGCCGAGGAATCGGGACTAGACTCGAAGCATAGCAACCCCTCGGAGAAGGATTTTATGTTTTGCGAACAATGCGAGCAAACCGCTAGCGGCAATGGCTGTCATCAATTCGGCGCCTGTGGCAAAAGCCCGGAAGTGAACGCGATTCAGGATTTAATGGTCTATTGCCTGCGGGGCCTCGCGCCGGTGGTTCTCGAAGCCAAGGGTTTAGGGCTGGATACTCATCAGGCCGACGCCTTTATTTGCGAAACGCTTTTCGCCACCATGACCAACGTCAATTTTCACGTCCGGCGCTTTACGGATTATCTCCATCAGTGCTTAGCTCTGCGGGAAACCCTGAAAAGCGCCGCGGAGGAAAAAGCGGGGCGTCCCCTAGACTGGCCGGCGATTAGCGACTATGTTCCCGATTTTGAGGGCAACCTAGCGGAGCAGGGGGAAAACGCCAATCTCCATTTCCTCAGCCAAGCCCAGGACGTCGATATTTTTTCCTTGAAATTAACGGCGCTCTACGGGATTAAGGGACTGGCTTCCTATACCTTCCACGCCTACGAGTTAGGGCAAGAGGACGACGCTATCTACGCCTTTATCGTCCGGGGACTGGCGGCGCTGGATCGGCAAGATTTAGCGCTAGGGGATTGGGTGGCTCTGGCGCTGGAGGTCGGCGCCATGAATCTTCGGGCCATGGAATTGTTGGATCGGGGCCATACGGAAACTTTTGGTCATCCCACCCCTACCCCCGTTCCCCTCAACCATAAACCGGGTAAGGCCATCCTCGTTTCCGGCCACGACATTAAACAGTTGGCGGCGATTCTGGAGCAGAGCCAAAACAAGGGCGTCACGGTCTATACCCACGGCGAACTGCTCCCGGCCCACGGTTATCCCAAACTGAAGGAAAAGTATCCCCATCTTTACGGCCATTTCGGCACGGCCTGGCAGAATCAAACCAAGGACTTTGCCGCTTTTCCCGGCGCTATCGCGGTGACGACGAACTGTTTAATGCCGCCCCATGAACATTACGGAGAGAAAATTTTCACCGTGGGTCCCGTGGGCTATCCCGGCTTAAAGGCGCTCTCCACCAGCGAGAATACGACGCCGGACTATACCCCCCTCATCGAAACGGCGCTGGCGCTTCCCGGTTTTGCCGAAGAAAGCGAATACCGCCAAGCGCTGACGGGCTTCGCCCATAACGCCGTGATGACGGTGGCGGATCAAGTGATTGAAGCGGTCAAACAAGGACAAATTCGCCACTTTTTCCTCGTGGGAGGTTGCGACGGAGCTAAACCGGGCCGCACTTACTACACTGAGTTTGTGGAGCAGGTTCCCGAAGATTGCGTGGTTTTAACCCTGGCCTGCGGCAAGTTCCGTTTCTTTGACAAAGACCTCGGCGCTATCGGCGCTCTGCCCCGGCTGATGGACGTGGGACAATGCAACGACGCCTATTCCGCCATTCAAATCGCCCTCGGGTTGGCTCAGGCTTTTGATCTAGAAGTGAATGAGTTGCCCCTGTCGATGATTTTATCTTGGTACGAACAAAAGGCGGTAGCGGTGTTACTCACTCTGCTCCATTTGGGCATTAAAAATATTCGCCTGGGCCCCACGCTCCCCGCTTTTATTTCCCCCAACGTCTTTAAGCTGCTCTCCGAGACCTATCATCTGCAAGCCATCACCACCCCGGAGCGGGATCTAGCGGCCTGCCTCGGTTAAACTCCCTCTCGCCAGCGCCCCGGAATACCGCCTATGCCCCGTTTCGCGCTCAAAACTTTGCTCCTGTTCGCGCTAATTCTCCTCTGCGTCCTCAGTTTTCCCCAGAGGGCGCCGAGGAGTCAAACGCCCGACTCCCTTTGGTCGGAGCAAGTGACCGGACTGGAAGCCCAATGGCAGGGCCTCTACGAAGCGTATTTTGGTCAAGTCTTTCCCAGTCAGGGCCTGAACGGAGAGGAGATTTCCCGGCGTTTAACGGAACTGGAGCGGACAACCGGCCAGCGGGCCGCGGTGATTTGGCTCAGCCCCCAACCCGAAGAACTCTTAACCTTAATGGTTCTTCCCGGCGAGGCGCCCCTGGGGCTTGTTAACGACGGAGTCGGCGCCGAAAAACTGGGGAGTCTGACCCAAGCTTTCCTAGCGGAAGCCGCGGCGCCGACAACGGATCGGGCCTATCAAACCTTGGGGCGGGAACTCTACGACCTCCTCTTGGCCCCCCTCCAACCCCGGCTACAACAGCGCCGCATCCAACTTTTAATTCTCTGCGTCGGGCCGGGCCTGCGCTCCCTGCCCTTCGCCGCCCTCTACGACGGGCGCCGTTATTTAGTCGAAGATTACGCCTTGGCGTTGATTCCGGGGTTTAACCTCGCCCAAATTGGCCCCGGAGACCTACAAGGGGCACGGGTGCTGGCGCTGGGAGCCTCGGAATTTCTCGATCTCCCGCCCCTACCGGGTGTTTCCCTAGAGTTGGCCGCTATTCGCCAAACGCCCTGGCCCGGCGCCACCCTAGAAAACCAAGCCTTCACTCCGGCGGCGCTCCGAGAGACGCGCCGACAAGGGCGTTACGAAATTGTTCACCTAGCGACCCACGCCCGT
>WGLZ01000072.1 GCA_016471375.1 Cyanobacteria bacterium RI_101 | reverse complement strand
CCTTCAGTTTGCCGGCATTGAGGTTCGCCTGTACCCACTTGTCGAAGCCGGATATGACATTGGTCACGTTCTGGAACTGTTCCTTGAACCAGTCTCCCAGCATGCTGCTTATATCCCGCTTGATGCCGTCTCGTATTTCCTTGTTCTGGGCTGCCGGCGTCTTGAGCATTTCGGCACCTGCCTGGGCAAGCGGGTGGCCATGCAGGGCCATCATGCCGATCTGATCTGTATTCAGAGGGTCGTCTACTCGTTCGTTCTGCTGGATATGTCCTTTCAGCAGGCTTTTCTCGGCTTGTGCCGCGGGCTTCTCAGCCAGGGCGGTGGCCGGAGCTTCCTGCTTGCGTGGAGGGGGTCCCCAGGCGTCAAGCACTTCGTTCATGGACGACTGGGAGGCGCCTTCGATGGCCTTGCCGAGCTGACCCGCCTTACCGTCACCGGTCCGGTCGCTGCGATCGCTAGCACCTGAATCTCTTGCCACCCTGTCGATCACCTTAGGAGAGAAGCCCATAGTTATATACCCTCAGGAGGCTCACAGAGGCGTTTTTCTGACCTCCGGAGGGTGATTCCTCGTCTCTGGGATAATGGAGCCCAGGCAGAGGAGGTTGAGCGGTAGACCCCGACCCCCTCTTCCGCCAGTTTTCAGGTGTTAACTAAACCCCCTGAACTTGGACCGTGGAAAGCAGCATGGTAGCCAGGGTCATTTTGGATTTCCGGGTGTTAACTAAACTACAGTATAATCAACAGCCATGGCGAAACGGAAAGTAAGGGCGGCGATCTATGCCCGAGTGTCAACAGTAGAGCAGAATCCAGAGGCTCAGCTTCAGGATCTTCGTGCTTATGTCGAGAACCGCGGATTCATTCTGCACAAAGAGTATGTCGACCAGGTCACTGGTGACGTGGCGAGCCGCAGCAAGAAGCGAAAACGCAAGGACCTGGCCTATGAGCAGCTCATGGCTGATGCTTCAAAGCGGCTATTCGATTGCGTCATTGTCTGGAAGTATGATCGCTTCGCTCGCTCTCTTAGTGTGCTTGTGACGGCTCTTGATGAGTTTAAGAGCCTCGGCATCGACTTCATCAGCATCACCCAAGCCATCGACACTACAACGCCCATGGGGCGCCTGTTCTACAATGTGATCGGTTCGTTTGCAGAGTTTGAGAAGGCTTTGATTGGCGAGCGTGTAAAAGCCGGACTGGCAAACGCAAAGGCCAAGGGAGTCCGCTTGGGCAGACCGGAAAGAGATCCATCCGCTGGTACAAGAATAGCAACGCTGAGAGAAGAAGGTTGGAGCCTGAGACAAATAGCCAAGCGTGAGAGCTTATCGCCTTCAGGGGTATTGAAGATACTGAAGCGCACCCAGGATGCTAAGTCCGAGTCGACTGCAAGAGAACCAAAGGCGATACCGGAAGTCTGGCGGCTCAAGATATATCTTACTATGGTCACACCACAGATATGGCGGCGTGTGCTGGTTCCAGCCGATATCACTTTGACCAGACTCAGTGATGTAATTCAGAAGCTATTTGGCTGGACCGATCTCTATCCCCATGAGTTTGTACCACGAGACGCCAGAGGCTTTGGTTTTAGCCTTGAATGCGATGAAGATACGTTCCGTCTCTGTGATCTGGAGCTTAAGCCAGGCGATGGAATGCTCTATGAATATGGTTGCCTCAATTGGACGCATGAAATCACCTTCGAAAAGACTGCTCGTTTTGATGACCAGCAGGAGTATCCGGTCTGTACGGCAGGAGCAATGGCAGCGCCTTCTGATGAGGATTGTGACGGCGCTCTGGAGTACATGGAGGCGAAGAAGACGCGGACAGGCCGAAAGTTCAGTAATCTGGCTAAGAAGCCAGGACTAGAGCTCTATTGCATCGACGATTGGTTCCTCGAATTCGACCCTCATCACTTCGACCTGGATGAAATCAATCAGCGACTGGGCGTCAAATCGCCGCAATCAGCTAAAGTTATAGAGCCGATGAGAGCAACAAAAGACAAAAGACGTGCATCAACTGCGACACCAGATATTTATCAACTTCGAATAAGCGTTTGTGGCATCTCTCCGTCAATCTGGCGCCAGGTACTTATTTTAAGTCAAACATCTCTAGAGATGCTGTCGGATATCATTCAAAGAACGCTTGGCTGGGAAGGTTACCATCTGCACCGATTCCATTTGCCAGGGGCTTTCGCAGACACAGGCAGTAGACTTGACGTTTCTGAGCATGAGACAAGGCTGGTTGATCTTGACTTCAAGCTTGGCGATATCCTTTACTATGAGTACGATTTCGGCGATCAGTGGACGTGCGAAATCATTTTCGAGAAGGTCCTGGAGCCGAGTAGCCGGCGCAGGTATCCGACTTGTATTGCCGGCAAGAATGCCGGGCCACCAGAGGATTGTGGTGGTCCGGAAGCGTATATGTACGCTCGCGGTGCCTTAAAGCGAGCAAAGGGAAAGAAGCGCCGGGACAGGCTTCCAGCTCATGAGAGGCAGTTTTATAACGAGAATTACCCAGACTTCGATCCGGATAAATTCGACCGAGCAGCGGTCAACAGGGAACTTCGAGAATTGGAGCGGGATACCAAAGGGCAAAGGCAAAAAAGTGAATGAACATTGTCTGGTAAAATCTGGCGTATCGAAGTGGTACTAGCAGGGGTAGTAGGTGCGTGAGAAAAACGAGTTTAGTGGTGCTCTGTAGCATAGGATGTCTTACATGGACAGGACCGACACTGGCTGACGAAAATAGTGAGGAAAAGACTTCTAGAGTGAGAAGCAATGAATTAAGGCAGTGGTGTATCCTGCCAAACGAAATCGGAAATGTAGTATTACCGCAGGATACATCTGATTGCGCAATCATACCAAAGACAGTGAATAGGAAGCTGTTGTTCTTGTTGCGACCGGATGAAGATGGAAGCCGAGGCCATTTGTCAGCAATCGCTGAAGTTAAGTCAAACGGCAGTGTTATTTTGAATCCAGATGGTTTTAATTACGGTCCTATTCCCGATCTGAAAGAGTTGACACCAGAGCAGGCCGACCAATTATGGGCTAGAAACCCCGACAAACAAAGCAACAGCCAGAAAAAAACTTACAAACTCCTCGCAAGAAATAATCAAGACGTGTTTCTTGATCTGATGTTCAAGAATGGCCGACTTCAAAAATACAGAATTCGAGGTACTGTAGTAAAAATGGAGAGATGGAGCAAAGTTCAATGAAAGTCAGGAAGGAGCTGCTAATGCGCTCCTTCCTGACAAAAGCCTTAGTTCACTGAGGGTGGCGGATTGTTAATCAGCCCCTGAATAAATCCAGCCATACCGGTGAAGAATGAGGCTGCTCCGGGATTTGACACATCAGGAGGAGGCACATTTCTTCCATCCAAGTCTGGTTGGGCTCCGTAGATTCTTCCGTTCCTCACACTCTCCAGGTGTTCGAAAACTATTGGGAACAACTCGGTATTGATAGTTGCTACGATTTCGGCGATCAGTGGACGTGCGAGGTCATTTTTGAGAAGGTCCTGGAGCCGAGCAGCCGGCGCAAGTATCCGACTTGTATTGCCGGCAAGAATGCCGGACCACCAGAGGATTGCGGCGGGCCAGAGGCATACATGTACGCTCGCGGTGCCTTAAAGCGAGCAAAGGGAAAGAAGCGCCGGGACCGGCTTCCGGCCCATGAGAGGCAGTTTTATAGCGAGAATTACCCAGACTTCGATCCGGATAAATTCGACCGAGCAGCGGTAAACAGGGAACTTCGAGAATTGGAGGAGGAGGTCGACATCAATCACTTGTCGTGATTTTATTTTCGTCTAACTTGATAACCCATTTGGCGTTACAGATTCCGATCCCCCGCACCCGATAACCTGAGACTTGGTCGAAATTGTCAAACTGAAGATCGATGTGATAGAGGTTTTTCTCATCACTCGTCGCAATTCCACCTGCGTCGAATGTATAGAAATTTCTCTTCCGATGTTCTTTCGGAGAACCCCAAATCTCTGTTGCTGTTTTGAGATCAAGCTTTGTCCAAGCCCTGTGATTGTTCAAAGCAAAATTCTTCATTATTTCGATCCAATCACGTGGTACTCCATTTGGTAGCATTGCGATAGGAGCACCGCTCGGAAATTTTCGATTAGAAGCACAGTAATCCGCTAAGTAACCAACACTGGACTGATCCACGACAAGAAAAAAAGGTATTGAATCGTTTGGAGATGCCAAAGAGCAAGCATGTCCATGTTTATATAACAGGATACCATCAAGGGCACCGTCAATCGGAACGGAAGCATGAGTCAGACACATCGAAACTACTAATAAATATAGCAGTAAAGAGACAACGAAAAATTTTGGCAGCATGATTGAATCCTGACAGGCCGTAATACAAGACCGATTTTACAAGAAAAACTAGGGCAGGAGGAAATCCTGCCCTAGCAAAGTCACTTACTTACGGTTGATCGCCGCAAACAGCATTAGCTGGAGGATTGACTGCATTGTTCTTTATGCTTACCGCCCAAGTCCTAATGCAAGGGAAATACGAATTCGTAAAGACCTGGTCTGGATTTCGGAAGAGGTCATTAAAAGTCGTTAGCGGAGCAAAAGCCTCGTATGCGAATGCTTGCGCATATGCCTCCGAGAAACCTGTTTGCTGCTCATCATTAAGCTTTGCTTTGAAGAAAGCGCCAGCAATTGCATCATTCTCCAAGATGGTACTGTTGGACATTGGTACCCCGTTAGAGAACCATTCAGGCCTCAGTGTCGTGCCATTACATACCTGAGGCATGTTTTTAAATGGAGCAGCACGACCACTAACATCTGTACACGCTGGTCTCGCAGAACCATTAGACAAGAAGTCCAGGTCGATTAAGTCGCTTTGAATCCACGTTGAGTATCTTTGGCTCGCAGAACCATTACTCTGCTTAAACAGGTGGTCAAATCCGTGTCCAGCCTCATGAATCGCAGTTTCTTGGATTTCAGCCAGCGTCAGTGCTCTTCCAGGGATGTTCTCAAATACAGACTCATAAATGAGCCCCTTGTTGCCTCTGGCCTGCCAGGTTTCAGCAGCTACATTAGAGACAGACCGCGCAAAAGCCTGGTTGTGTTTATCTATGTCACTGAAAACATAGATGTTGATCGCCTTGATTCCAGCTGTTTGCCTGAGAGTGACTGAGAGCTTGGAAGTAATGGTTTGAGCCGGAGCTTTGTCCTCGGCGGATTCCGGTCCGTCAGGATGGACGCAGTTGTAGTACGTTCTTGGCCACAGACCATCAGAGTCAGTTGTCTGCATCTCTTGGCAGGGAACGTTGTTCAGAATAACACGTGCTCCTTTCTTACCTGGGGCCAATTGAGCTTGAGCCGCCACAATAGCAGGAGTGCCTTCAGTCGGGCTGGCATCTAGGACTGCGTTCACGTCGAAATTCGGAGCAAATGAAAGCGAGATAACGCCTCCATCTCCATTCGCTCCACCCGCTGCATTGAGAGCTACCTGTGTTGGGTTATTATTGTTTCCTTCTTGGAAGGTAACCGAAGGCGAAAGCAGTTCGATTTGCCCGCCATTGGCCGAATCTTCAACAGCAGACGCGTCGATTGCGCTGAATGTGTTTCTGACATGGATCGAGCCAGCCGTTGACACTTTTATCGAACCAGCATTACCTCCCGTTAGTCCGCCCGTCGCCGTGATCTTGAAACGTCCGGCGCCAGCGCCGAAAGTCAAATTGGAATTGCCTGTTACCTGGAGCCTCACGGCATGAGGACCAGGAGACGAAAGTGGGTTGACGATGGCATTACCTGTGCCATTTGGTGCGCCGTCGGCGGTGATCCGGGCCTTTGAGACAGGATCAAGGTTGACTTGAGTGCCGATCACAATGACCTCGCCTCCGTTTCCGTCACCCGTGGAAGGTCCATCGGCCTTGATCAGGATGTCGCGCGGATCGTTGGGAGGCATGTCCGGGTCAGGATCGACCGCGATCGCCTTCAGAGAAATGACATCCGTCTGGATCTGAATGCGGCCGCCGGCATCGCCGTTATTCTTGCCGCTGGCTTTTATCTTCACCAGACCGGTGTTATCAAACGAAAGACCTTTCGTCCCATCATAGGCGCCGAAATAGCCCATCACAATCTGATGATTCAGATTTCCCAGGGCCGTAATGGTGACTTTGCCACCCTTGAAGTCAAAGGGATAGCCGGTCATAGCAGTCTGCGTGTGGTTGCCGTCGTTGCTGATAAGCAGCGGCGCCGATGCATCACCGTTGAAAAACACTTTGCCGGGAAACTGGAAGAACTGACCGTTGAAGGGCAGCGTCCAGAGCAGATTGGTCACGTTATTCTGGTCGCCGGTGCTTGTCGGGTTAATGCCGCCCTTGGGCAGAACATAGACCGTGGCTGGCAGGAAAGGAGCCTGAGACACCCCGTTGCCGTCCGCCTTTATCTTCAGACCATCAGCTCCTTTGAACTTGATCTCTTCTGCTGCAATTACGACCTGGTGGACCGAGCCGGAAGCCATCGGGTCCTGAGACGCCGAGATCACCGTACCGTCTTCGGTTTCGATTGTTTTGGCAGCCAGGAAAATGGCGCCCGCCATGTAATGAGTGGTCATCTCATTGGGCTGACCGGGATTCTCGACCTTGGTCATGCCATCGGCATTGAGCTTGTTGGCCGGCAGGGTCAAGACACCGTCCCGGGCATTCAGTTGAATCCAGCCGGAGCGAGACTCAGATGCCTGAACCTTGATCTTGTTCATCTTCACGAGGGTGATGCCGCCTGTAGAGCCGGCCACACCGTTTGTGATTCTGACGCCGCCCAGGATGGTCCCGGTGCCAGTGGTTCCGCCACCCGTGACCGTCTCTGTGCTGATCGTCCCGTTCACGCCATTGGCAGTATCAGCTCCAATGGTGAAAAGGACATTCTGCCCGGAGAGCAAGTGCGCGTCTATCTGGACACCTCCGGTCTTGGTGCCGCCGCCTGGCTTGTTGCCGCCAGTGCTGATGTCCTTCGTCTTCACGTTGCCGTAGGCGCGGAGCAAAACGTTGCCGTGGGTTGTGGGCGGTCCAGACTGAACTTCGGTGGCGTTGATGACCAGCGGTCCCTGAATGTCGATATCCCCAGTCGTCGCACCGTTGGTAAGTCCGGATAGGACTCTGAGAAAGGTGCCGGCAGTCAGATCGAGGGTGGTCACATTGTTCCGCTCGGCTGTGAGCAGAATAGCGCTCGTCGTGCTCGTGATCTTCTTAGCGTTGAGAACGCCGTTCTGGACGTTGATGTCGATGGTTCCGGTTGCTTCGACATCGTAGTCGATGGTGCAATCGCCGGAAGCCTGATTGACCTCAATGCTGCCCTGAAAGGGAGTATTGGGAATGGGGTTGGAAACGCCCGGACCTGGGCATTCGAATGTCGTTGCCTGTGCCGGAGCCACAGCTCCAAATAAGGCCAGCGCCGCTGGTACGATGGCTAAACCAAGCCATCGCCTTATGCTTCGTTTCATAGAGTTTTACCTCTTTGTTTGGTTGATGGTGTCACTTGCGCAACGAGAAAAGGCCGATCACAAGAACCTGTGCCAAGTTTGAGCAGGAAGACGGCTGCTTTATGACTTGGCTGATGTAATTCTGGTTCCGTACCTGGTGTCTTGTGTCAGTCTCGAAAATGTTGCGAAAAGTGCTTTCCGACCCTATTGCTTTCAGCTCTGAGAACACCAGTTTTTGTTGCCCTGAGTTAAGATATCGTGCGATATCAAGAGATTGCGTGTTTGCGCCGGTTCAGAGCTTCAGAATCGATCTTTTGAGCGACTATTTATGTTTCGAAGCATGAACTGGCTTGTGAGCTTAGCTAATAATGCCTTTAGATTTCGACCCGCTGACAGGCCACTGATATTCAGCGAAGATGGCGATGGCGGCGACCGGACTCTAGCTGGGCTTTTTCATTCAAGACCAGGGAAATGTCCAGCTAGGCAGCTCTTACTGACGGAAAGCTGCTGGGGATCCGAGGTGCTACGCTTAAGCGTAGCAGTCTGGCCGACATCTGCCAATCGCCAGACAATGTTATAAGCCGGGAGCTATTTGGAGGCAACGGGCGGAAGACAGAAAGCCTTATCAATGTGGAAGATCGGGCGACCGTCGAATCCCTTGCTTGTTGTTTTGGCGATCAGCCCGGCATCCTTGAGCGCCTTGATTGACCGGCTTACATTGGATTCAGGCATTGCCAGCTCTTCTGCTATCTCGTTTTGTTTGATACCGATTACTCCGTCGTACTCATGAGAGAGCAGGTAGAACAAGACCCGGCATTGCTCGCCTGTCAGGTTGGCTTTCATGGCATGGGCAAAGAACTGGTGTTTGCGGTCCATAGCGGGCGCCTCCAGTGTGGTGTCGAATACGCTACTTATCATATATGATAAGTAGCCGAAAAACAAGACGCTATAGCCTCTCCAGAATCGAGTCAGGCGCGACCTCGTAAATGCGGCAATATTCAAGAAATTCAATCACGTCTATTCGTCTTTCTCCAGACTCGCATTTAGAGACGAAAGACTGAGGCCGCCTGATGCGCCGGGCAACATCGGACTGGGTCAGGCCGGCATCCAGGCGAGCCTCTTTGAGGAGCTTGAGGAAAGTTCTGTATTGCTTTGAGTAGAGAGACTTTTGCACGCTTGACCGCCGCTTGAGAGAACCAAGCGGATGCTAATATTCGAAAACGGGATATCCCAAATTCGGATATCGATATCAGAAGTGAAAGAGAAGCTGACCACTCAAGAGACCGTCGAAGTCTATATCCTGCTTGGCAATCAGGTTGCGGACATGGGCAACTTCGAGCAGGCGGAAAAAGTATTCAAGACGGCTCTTGCGATTTCAGAGCGGCAAGAAGGCAAAGACAGCATGGCTGCCGGATTTGCCTTACTGGAGCTGTGGGATCTCTACGACCGGCAAGGTCGGGATGAAGAAGCCCGGCAGGCATGGGAGCGCATGAGCAAGATTCTGAAGTGGTATTTTCTCAGCCTGGCAGCCGACTGGAATTAGGCTGTGGACTCACTTCAAAGCCTACAGGGTCTCCCATGGGTCCTTGATGAGGTGCTCCTCGAACTCTTTTGCTTTTGCCTCGTACTGGGCCATGAGCTGGCTCTTGGTCTTCTCGGTCATGGGCTCACCGCTGGTCACATACTGGGTTATGTCCATGGCGTACATGGCAGAAAGCCTGGCAAAGTAGCGGCTGCCGGCAGCGGCCTTCACCGCTCGTGCCGTGAACTCTCCCATCTGAGCACAGGTAAAGCGGAACTCCTCCAGCATCTGCTGCTCGGCAGTGGTCTTCTTTCCTATTCCTATCTCTATGACCTCTCTTGTGAAGTCCGAGATGGTCTTGTGCTCCATATCAGCAAGGGTCTTGAGCGTGTTATAAGTATCCGGGTCCACCCGGAATGATAGCTTCGGTTTCGGCTCTGGCATTATCTTTCTAGTCCTCTATCCATGTCTCGGTCTTCGTCTCGTCCTCTCTCTTCAAGCGAGTCTTCCTGGCTGCGAATCTGTCTATCAGTCTCGAAGGTCGTGAATGGATCGAGATCGTCAGCAAGGTCCTGGTCCAGCTCTAGTTTGTTATCACCGGCAAAGCCCGTTCGTGCCTGGTATTCTGCTGCTTCCCTGCTGCGGTCCTTCTTTTCTCTTTTCTCCTGGTCCTTCTCTACACTCTCTTTGATATTGCTCCAGGAGCCGCGATCCAGATCAAGCTCGCGGTCTTTGTCGCGGTCCCTCAGATCGCGCTCCGGCTCTCTTCCAAATTCCCGCTCGTATGCCCTATCCATTGCCTCATCAAAGGACCGCTCCTGAATCCGGTAGGCGTTGCCGGCGTCTCGAAGCTCCTTGTAGTCCCATTTATCAAGATAGACATCGCCTCGATCGAGCGCTGCTTCTTTGAGAGCCAAGCCTCTGTCGAAGCTGTCCAGCAGCCGCTCAAGCCGTGCTTCCTCTTTTGTTCTTGAGTCATCCAGCTCTCGCTTTTGCTTGTATAGCCGCTCGGCTTCAAGCTCGCGTTCTTGAACCTCTTCGGTCCGCTCTAGCTCTCGGTCTCGCTCCTGCTCCGGTATCTTGCCTGCTATGACCACATGGGCGTGGAAATTGTCCGTGTTTCTATGCTCGATTGCGTACCAGTTGAGCTTGTGCCCCAGCCGCAGCTCCAGTGCCTCCATGCTCTCTCTTGTGTAATCACGCAGATCGACCTGGTTGTCTCCCGGGCTCAAGATGAGCTTGTGCATGGCCACTTTCTCGCCACGGTTCTCCTTCATCTCATGCTCTACTTCTTCTCTTTCGATGCCGTCACGCTTGCGGTCGAAGAAGTCGCGCTCCTTGTCTTTCTCGAGCTCGCCTTTCTCGCGCTCTTGAATATATTTGATATGAGCGCCGATATGCCTGAAGGCGTCCCTGCCTGTCCTTACATATGCTCCTTTCACGACCGACGAGCGCATGCGGCTGCCAGTGCTCGTGGAATACATCCGGCCCCTGGGGCCTGTTCTTCCAAACCTGATGCGCGGTCTGCCACCGCCTCCGCCGCCTCCTCCTTGCCGGCGCCGTTCTTCCTTCTCCAGATCCCCGATAAAAGAGCCGATCATCTTCACTGCTTCTCTTTGCGGTCTTTCTTGCCGCCGCGCTGCTTCTGCTCCAGGAGCTTGCCGGCAAATTCCTTGCTGCCCTCCCAGATTTTGTCTATCTCTTTTCTGTCGTCTTCCATGTACTCAAGCTGCTTCATGCTGACAAACAGACCCTGGCCGGAGGCTCTTACAGACTTGGTTATAAACGCGCTGAATCTCTCCTCAATTCTCTGCAAGCGTTTCTCGACCCGGCTGAAAGCATCCTCGCTGCGTTCGTTGACGTGCTGGGTGACCATCTGCTCCAGGAGCTGCCTGATGAGCTGCGACTTCGAGATCCTCTGTGAGGCTGCCAGCCTCGACAGCTCCTCATCGAGTGCCGGCGGCACGACCGCCGATACTGTTATGTGCGGGGTCTTTCTTGCCTTTGCCATGTACGCTTGCTCCTGTGCGGCTCCTGAATCTGTCGCCCGCTCTGCCTCCTGGATCTGCCTGAAGTATTGTCAAGACCGGCTTTCGCAACGGCCTGGAGACAAATTGCAGCCAGATGGAGGAAGCAGGGTCAGAGCAGACATCCAGGCAATATATTAACAATATATCACGGAGACATGTGCTATGCTTGCCATACAGCGAGTTTCTGGTACGGGTCCAGGGCTCGATAATACAAAGTGCTAAACCACTGCTGGATCTCGTAAGACAGAAGCCAAGACAACACCTTCCCAAGCCCTGGAGACGGAGGTTTAGGAAGCACCACTTTTTCTTTAGTCGTCGACGACCGGAACACATTGGTATTACAGAAATCCTAGACCTCCCTTTATCCTGCCCTTCGTTCGATTCTCTCACTCCGTCTCCGTGTCATCATGCTGATCACACTGCGGCTGTCTCGCCGGCGCGCTCTCTGTCATTCATGCCAGTCAGGGTGATCGTGCGCCTCGTCTCGACCTGAAATCTGATCCGGTGTCTGTACGTCTGCAAAGAAACAAACACCTGCCCAGGACGAACAAACAACCTTTCCGGTCTGGCTGGTTCTCTCGTGTCTCTCTGTCTCTTGTGATGATATGAGCGGTCTTCTCTCGATAATTGCTGCAAGCTCACGCCAGGCGGCCCCTGAGCTGCACCACATTTATGGCAGATTACTCATGACACTTTTCTTGACAACCGGTAGACATCAATAAGCATGGGACGGAAGCTCTACTGCAAGCAGCTCTATACCGAAGGAGATCGCCATGCAAAACAAAAAGCCCTGGAAACAAGTCACAACCAACGTGCCTCCTCATATGTACCAGGCGCTCAAAAAGCAGGTGACGAAAGAAAGGACCATGTCTCAGGTACTTCGAGAGCTTATCGCTGAATCAGACGTGATGAGAGCCGGGACGATGCCCAGACCGAGCTGGTCGATGGACCTGGCCCACGAGCTAACAGAAATGCGCAGGGAACTCGCCGAGCTTAAAGCCGACGTGCGCTCAGCTGCTGAGGCCAGAGCCAAGAGCACAAGCCAGCCGAGCTATAACTGGCAGGTATCCCCGACCTGGCAGCCTCCCGCCTTGAAGGCTGTGCTTGCCGCAAGAGAAGCCGCGAAGAAAGAGGCTGAATCAGCGAGCGAGCCGGAACCCGAGAGTGCTTCCGACCTGCCCGATCTGTATGATTCGCCAGATCCGTATGACCTCGACATTTCAGACACAGAGGATAACTTCGCCCTGGAAGCAGCAGACTTCTTCAAAGAGTTCCAGGCCAAGCGCGAAGAAACCGAAGCACCTGCCGATGTCTCGCCCCAGGAGTCGGAGCCGGAGACTAAAACAAAGCCTTTCGCTTTTCTGGGCAAGCTCACTGGCCTGCTTGGTGTGCGCAAGACCGCCTGAGCCTCGCTACGGAGGACCACGGCTCTTTTGGATCAGCGAAAATTCATCTGGAAAACCCGATGGATAGCTGGATAGTCTTGTTGTCAAGAGGATATGATTGTTAGCGTCGGGGATTATATTCCCACTCCCGCGTTTCGCCCGAAAGGAAGCAAGGACGCTCTTCCCGGAAGGCTTCCCCGACATCTCTTTGATACCACCTGCGATGTCACAGGCAGTATAGCAGACCGGCCCTTCCTCGCCAACACTCCCGGCCGCTCCCCCCTCATGCCGGAGGTGGCCTGACCTGAGCCCGGATAAATAAATATCGCCGAGGAATACCGGAGCGAGCAAAGCGAGCGAGGATATGCCGCAGGCGTACCCTAAACCCTCCAAGTCTGTGCTTGACCCCGTAGTTATAATCTCATGGGATGTACGGCGGCAGGCGTCTCGACTGGTGATGCCGTCTGTTGTCCGCCGTCGCCCGGCCTCTTCCTCAACGAAGGGAGTCAAGCACTCAACCAGCGCTGCGGAGGCACCGTCAGCGCAATCACCAGTAACTGCCACCTGCGAAGCAGGCAAAGAGTCAGGCTGGCCAGTAAGAATTAGAGAGCTGCCCTGAGTCTTCCACCAGGAAGGGAGGATTTCTTTTTTTTCTTCTCCGGACAGGACCCCAGGCTGATCGACCAGAGCCAGGGTGTCAGACTCCCAGAGCGAGGAAGGAAGAAAGTCTGGGTTTTGGGAGTTTTGATCATCGGTGGCAGCCAAGAGATCGCAAGCCTCCAAACCCCCCCGTACCCCCCAGGTTATATAAACGCCGGCCACTGCTGCCAAGGGGCGCCAGAGATCATCATGCTTTCGCAGGGTGCGCGGATGACAGCCACTGAGTCGGCGAAGTTCTCCCTGGCTGATCTGAATCTGCTCTTCCAGGCAATAGTTAACAGCGCTCTTTATTCTTGCTCGAGCTTCTTCCTCCCTGAAATTATTGGCGGCCTCGAGCCGGGAAACCTCCCATAGCTGGCCGGTCTTCCTGTAGACCGCTAGCAGCCGTTTCAAGAGGCGTTCTGAAAGCGGGTAGGGTTCTCGTACCCTGGTTTTCTTCTCCTCGCCTCTCCAGATGACGGCCCGGTCTATCTGCTCGATGACAGAGTCCCAGCGCCCCTCATTGATATGACGGCACATGCCATTGTGGTGTCTTCTCAGCCACTCCTCGATAATGCGGGCTCTGGCACGGTCATATTTGGCGCCTGGATAGGCTGGAATATTGCGAGCCGGGTCTCCGTACCAGAGGTAATGACCAAGAGCCAGCACGGCATCATGCCTCTGGCCTTTCGCAAATAGACCGCGCTCCCACCACTCGCGCCCCTTCTGCCAGGTCTCCTCTATCTTTCCACTGTTGAATATGTGCTCCAGTCCGTCCAGGCTTATCGCCTGCTGATGCTTTTCTCTTTCTTTGCGATCAGCCTCGATAAGGGCATCCATGCGGATCTTTGCCTCGCCCCAGGAGGAGGCGTCTCTTTTCATGTCAGCAAGGAACGAGGCTAGCGCCTCGCTTTCCTCTATGTCATCGCGCCGGCGAGCAATCGCGCCGCCAGCATCAAGCCAGGCAAAGCCGGGCTGTAATGGCAGTCTCAGGGCATTGCCTGAAGGAAAGACCTCCAGGACCCCGCTCTTTATCTCATAGCTTTTCAGTCTCAGCCAGGCTTTGAGTGTCCTGTTCACTTCCTTTGAACTGACCGCCTGGTCAAAGAAGATATACAGGTGCCATCCACCAGAGCTACTTGATTGGTAACGAGTCAGGGCAAGGCCGACAGAGGCAAGGTTTCCTGTGAGCTCGGCGAGCTCGGCCTCATTGTGGTACTTGCTGTCCTGGTCCACGTCCAGGACGGCAAACCTCGTACGTTCTGCCCAGTAGCAGCCCCTGAGTTGCCCTCGCCCTGCGTCTGATATTACACCCAGGATCTGGAAATCTTTGAGTGGCCCGCTGGCTTTTCGCCAGTGCCTGTCCTCCGGTAACTTCCAGATGAATGTCTGGCGGTGCGGATAGAGCGAGAGAAATTTTTCTCGATCGATCGCTGTTGTAGCTCCTTCAGGAGCTGCTGACACAAGGGAGTACAAGGTCTTTCGGTTCTTCCTTCAAATAATTGAAGACGTGTTGACCTACCGGACCCAATCGCTTATGATTCAACTGCCAGGATGAATCACAAGCTTTCGACTCCGTAGGGAAATCAGCCGCCAAGCTGATTTTTCGCCTTTTTACGGTCTATTTAATTGGAGGAGACTCGCTTTCTAGATGCCATCATGCCAAGTGGCAAGTGGGTGTATCAACTCATTGTCATAGTACGATCCTTGAATCCGGCGATCAAGGCACTGGCGCTGAATTCGGGATATAAGTGCGATCACCAATGCATATCCAGAAGACATGCCCATGCCTTTACAGGTGGTGCCTTGATGTCTCATAATGCCCACGTACTCAGGGAAGGGGCAATAGGTGTCTGAAGCAGCAAGAGAATTGAAAATCGATCCGTTATCGGTCGATGGATTTGAAGAAGTTTTCGATGCAGAGGCGGTACCCTCTCGTCAGCCCGGTGATACAGTTCCGCAAGGGAGGTGTGAGGGAAGCGAGAGTGTTTCGCAGGGGCTCTCCTTTAAGGAAGCTTGTTCATTTTATGGGCTCAAAGCTACTGCTCTTCGTTCACGAATTAAAACAGGGAAAATCGCCGCTGAAAAAATAGACGGTTTGAATGGTCCAGAGTGGCGAATCTATCCCGAGGCGGTATCGCAAGGGTCGCACAACCGCAACAACACCGGCGCGGCAGCCTTTCGTCACCCTGGTGATACGGTTACGGATACTGTGGACAACCGTCTGTTAGATATGATCGATGACCTTCAAGTAAAGCTAGAGAAGGCAAATAAGGACCTTCAAGCAGCTACATACCGAGTGGGTTATTTAGAGAACCAGGTCATAGAGCGTGAGGATGATATTCAGCAGTTGGATGTTCAGATGAAGCTATTAACAGACAGCCAGCATAAGACTGGCTGGTGGGATCGTTTTTATTCATGGTTTCTTGGACGATAGAAGAAGGGCTCTGGATGGATTTATCAAGCAGTTGCTGAGTCTTTTCTCTCCTCACTTCGGAAAGCAGTGTCAGATTTTTGAGAAATGGACTTAGATAACTGCAAGTCTTTCGCGTCAACCAGCATCACGGCTAGTGTTTCGAGATCACGGCAGAATTCGACATCACAGGCGCCCAGGGGATACCTATCGCTGGGACTGTAAGCCATCAAAACCGTTCCTCTCTGTCCTTTTGCAATCGTCTTGGCTGAGCCTATACCTGACTGGTTCGGCAGATCTTTTCTTGCTATCACAACATCAAATTCTTTGAACACCGCTTTTCTCCTATCGATCTGTGGGAATGAGAGTGACCAGGCGTGTGACATTGTCGGGATTCTTGATCCAGACAACCTGTGTTGGAATCACCTTTCCATTCGCTCCTATTAGATTTATTGTCTGCTCGTATTTCTGACCGAATTCTGTCAATTCCCGTGCTACTGCCTTTGATTCATCAAACACCAATTGTTTTGCCAGTTCATCAGCATTATCCGAAGAGAAACCCAGTGCGCTTTTCAGCCATCTTGCTTTTGGTCCGCCTTCTTCGTGAGCTGGATTCAGCAAGTAACCATCTAGCTTTCGAGAGACGCTCTCTTCAGTTGTCTTTCCTGCTGCGCTCCAGTCGCGCGCCTCTTGAGCCGCCATTCGCTTGATTCCTTTTGCCTCAAGCTGGTCTTCTGTCATATTCGCCAGGTCATCGCTTCCTATGCCAAGCCGTTTGGCGAGTCCATTCTCATCAATGAATTCCCGGCTAGCTGAAATAAAGAAGATTGCCGCCATTGCTGCTCCTGTAACGTTCCCACGTTCGCCTGGCTCCATCTGCATACGGTCAGCAGACCACTGACCAAGGCGATCATAAGCTGTTTTGGCCGCATCGGCGGTATCAGCAGGCAGGTCGGTTACTCCATGCTCGCCGTAGTATTCACCAGCATTCCTTACTGCTTGTCGCCCGGTTTCAGCTATGGCGTGGGTACTTTCGGCGAAGCCCCTGGGCGTCAGTCCACGAGCTAGGGTATCAAGAGCCTTAGCCGCTCCTACAGTCGTGCTCGCTCCATATTCGGCAACGTCCTGGGGGCTCTCAACTCCCTTCAGATGGAAGTTGTCCATGTCGCCATCAGGCTTACTGGCTGTTGCCGCCGTACTATCATGCTGTCCGAAGGCGGCTCGCCTGATGCCCTCGGCCGCTTCCTTCAGTTTGCCGGCATTGAGGTTCGCCTGTACCCACTTGTCGAAGCCGGATATGACATTGGTCACGTTCTGGAACTGTTCCTTGAACCAGTCTCCCAGCATGCTGCTTATATCCCGCTTGATGCCGTCTCGTATTTCCT
>WGLZ01000087.1 GCA_016471375.1 Cyanobacteria bacterium RI_101 | reverse complement strand
TGGCACATAGAGGATACAGCCGAAATAGATGAAGAAATGGGCGACATCATTCTGGAGCTTGACGAGCTATGGTCTTTTGTAAACTATAAGATTAACAAGGTTTGGATTTGGCTTGTTATAGATCGTAAAACTCGACGAATATTGGCTTGCTATATTGGAGATCGGACAAGAAAATCTGCTCAAAAACTATGGGATAGTTTACCAGAGCGATACCGACAAAATGCGACTTGCTACACAGACGTCTGGCAAGCTTATAAAAAAGTAATTCCAGAGTCTCAACATCGACCAGTTGGGAAAGAAAGTGGAGAAACCAATCATATTGAACGCCTAAATAATACATTTAGACAAAGATTATCTAGGCTTGTTCGTCGAACTCTTCCCTTCTCAAAAAGTCTCTTTAATTTGCGGAGCGCTGTGTGGAATCTTATCCACTATTACAATGCACAACTCGCAAATTCATAACTCTATCACTACGTTAGAGTTTCTACCGACTCCCCCGCTTGCGACTGGTCATAAGACTCAAGGCTAAGACTCGACTGTCCTTGATTGTAGGCCAAGACCCCAAAATCTGGACTCAGGGAGCGCGCTCCCCGGCGCTACCCTAGGAGACTGAGTCTATTTTCCCGGAGCGCCCATGCCGACTTCCCTCGACGCCCAAGCCTTGGCCCAAGCCCTCAGCGCCGGGCAGAGTTATTTACTGGCTCAACAAGACCCGGAGGGCTACTGGCAAGGGGAACTGGAATCCAATGTCACCCTGACGGCGGAGGTGGCGGTTCTCCAGAAAATTTGGGGAGTGGAGCGCCCCTGGGATAAGGCCGTCGCTTATCTCCGCCGACAACAGAGAGACCACGGCGGTTGGGAACTCTACTATGGAGACGGCGGCGACCTCAGCGCCAGTATTGAAGCCTATATGGCTCTGCGGGTTCTGGGGGTTCCCCCAGATGATCCGGGCCTGCTTCGGGCCAAGGACTTTATCCTTCAACGGGGGGGGATTACTCGGAGTCGTATTTTCACCAAAATTCACCTGGCGCTGATCGGGTGCTACGACTGGCGCGGGACGCCGTCCATTCCGCCCTGGGTGATGCTTCTGCCGGACTGGTCTCCCTTTAATATTTACGAGCTATCCAGTTGGGCCCGCTCCAGCACCGTGCCTTTAATCATCGTCTGCGACCGGAAGCCGGTCTATGATCTGGGCGTCCGCCTCGACGAACTCTACCGCGAAGGCCAAGCCAACGTCCGCTACGAATTGCCCCGCCAGGGGGACTGGACGGATTGGTTTGTGGAGTTGGATCAGATTTTTAAGTGGCAAGAGAGCAATCAGTGGGTTCCCTTCCGCCAGGAGGGCTTAAGGGCGGCGGAAAAATGGATTTTAGAGCGCCAGGAAGTCACAGGGGACTGGGGCGGCATTATTCCCGCCATGCTCAATTCCATGTTGGCGCTCAAGGTTTTGGACTATCCCTTGGGGGATCCCTTTGCGCAACGGGGGTGGGCTGCGCTGGATCGTTTTGCTCTCGAAACGGAGGAGACCTACTACGTGCAAGCCTGCGTCTCGCCGGTGTGGGATACGGCTTGGGTCATTCGCGCCCTGGCGGAATCGGGCCTCGATCCGGCTCATCCGGCGCTGGTCAAGGCGGGAGAATGGCTGCTCTCTAAACAAATTCTCCGCTACGGGGATTGGCAGGTGAAAAATAAACAGGGGCGCCCCGGCGGCTGGGCTTTTGAGTTTGAGAATAATTTTTACCCCGACCTGGACGACACGGCGGTGGTGGTCATGGCGCTGGCCAAATTGCGTTTACCCGATCCGGCGGCCAAGCAGGGCGCGATTTTCCGGGCGCTGGATTGGATAGTCGGTATGCAGTGTGAAAACGGGGGCTGGGCCGCCTTTGATCGAGACAATAATCAGGCTTGGCTCAACGATCTGCCCTACGGCGACCTCAAGGCCATGATCGACCCGGCCAGCGCCGACGTCACCGCCAGGGTTCTGGAAATGGTCGGCGCCTGCGGTTTGCCCCTAGCGCCGGGACGCCTAGAGCGGGCCTTAGCTTATCTTCTGGGAGAACAGGAAGCCGACGGCAGTTGGTTTGGGCGCTGGGGAGTGAATTATCTCTACGGGACGAGCGGCGCTCTTTCGGCGTTGGCGCTGGTGGGGCCTCAAGCCTACGGCCCTCAGATTGAAAGAGCATTACAATGGCTCCTCCGTTGTCAAAACCCCGACGGCGGTTGGGGGGAAACCTGCGCCAGTTACCGAGATCCCAGCCTCAAAGGCCGGGGGATTAGCACAGTGTCCCAAACCGCCTGGGCCTTAATCGGTCTGCTAGACGGCGCCAAGGCTTTAGATCAGTTAGAGCAAGCGCCGATTCGGGAAGCCCTAGAGCGGGGGGCGTTATATTTAATCCATAGCCAAAATGCCGACGGCGCTTGGGACGAAGCGGAATTTACCGGCACTGGTTTTCCCAATCACTTCTATATCCATTATCACTTGTATTGTCAGTATTTCCCTCTCTTGGCGCTGGGGCGGATTCAGGCCGCTGGCTAAGCCTAGCCGAAGCCAACCTGTTAAGCCTTAGCCATCACAACCCATAGAATTATGACAACTCCCATTCAAACTATTTCTCCCCCTCAGTTACTCTATGATTGCGACTTTTTACAATGGACAGAGGCAATGATTTTCCATTTGCAAAACCGCGACTTTAATCAACTGGATATTGCCAACTTAATTGAGGAAATTGACGGATTGGGAAAATCACAGAAAAACGCTTTTAAGGGGCAAATTCGAGCCTTAATTGAGCATATTATGAAGCGTCGCTATGTGGATATGCCCCTTGAATACCGGGGTTGGGAAAGAACGATCCGCAATATTCGTCCTGAAATTGAAGATTTGCTGGAAACCTCTCCGAGTTTGGCCAATGACTATGAGCAAATCCTGGATCGAGCTTACGAACAATGTCTGAAAAAGTTACGCCCTGAATATCCCAGCGCCGATTTCCCCGATACTTGGCAATTTACTCGCTCATTGGATACTCTACTCAATTTTGATTTCTGGGAATAAGAAATTTCTGGGTGTTTATTTAGTCAAAGGGTACCACTCTTAAGCTGAGGAAAATAAAGATGGGTTTAGTCTATGCCCCGATTGAGCTAATCAACCCCAAGGAGCCGGCGCTTAAACCGATGGCGCTGAACGCCTTAGTGGATACGAGCGCTATCACCCTTTGTATTTCCGAGCATATTGTTCTTCAGCTTAATTTAGAAACCTTAGAACAGCGGGAAGTCACTACCGCGGACGGCAAAAAAAGACTGGTTCCCTACGTCGGCCCCGTGCAAATCCGCTTTGAAAATCGCAATTGTTTTACCGGCGCATTAGTTTTAGGGGATTCTGTGTTGCTCGGCGCCGTTCCTCTAGAGGATATGGATTTGGTGATTAACCCTCGATTACAGAGGGTTACAGTTAATCCTGAAAGTCCCAATATTCCCGCGGCCGTGGTGATGACAGTTAAAGATTAAGTAATTGACTTTACCGTCAACTTAAAGCCTAGAGCGCTAACACACTTTGCCACCATTGCGAAAGTGGGGCTACTCTCAGGCGCTATCAATTGGGCCGGTTCACCCGTTGTTTGCTCAAAATCTTGGTCAATTTGATTGAACTTTTTGGCGCTGGCAATAATATTGAGGGCATGAATTAAGGCTTGAGGATCTTCTCCCGCTTCATCAAAACAGGCCTCCAAATATAGCTGAATATCTTCTTCTGTTTTTAAGTGTTCTGCTGAATTCCAGCGAGTTGTCATTATTCCCATGATTTAATCCTCCAATTGAGTGGCGATCGCCTTAGCGTTAATAATATCAGAACGTTGTGAACTCTTATCACCTCCACACAGAAGTATGACAAGAATGGAGCCTTTTTGAGTAAAATAGACTCTATAGCCAGGTCCATAATCTATTCTCATCTCGCTGACTCCCTGGCCTACTGGAGCGACATCTCCAAAGTTACCAATTTCCATCCGGTCAATGCGGGCCTGTATGCGGGCCTTTGCTTTTCGGTCTTTTAAGTTTGTAAACCAAGCGACAAAGACTTCTGTTTGACGAATCTCGACCATATAATAGTCAATCATGATAAAAATTGTCAATACAACTATTATAGCGGTGTTCACCGTTGCGAGAACGTTAAAGATCCTACCAGTTATAGCAGATCTAAATGGGTGGTGAACGCAATCAAGTGATGATCCCCCCCACCCCCCCTTGGAAAGCTACCGTGTACACACATCTATCCATCAGCCTCGTTTTGCCCCCCAGCCCCCCAATTTTGCGGGGAGTTCGGAGCTTTTCTGAGTTCAAAGTCCCCCAGAATTGGGGGATTTAGGGGGCGAGATAAGGTTAATGACAAAACCAAAGACTTGTGTGTACACCGTAGCCTTGGAAAGGGGGGAGTTAGGCAGAGTCTGTTCCTAATTCACTTAGGCTTACTATACTTGTAGGCATAGCCGTAACGCACCCCAGCGCCAGAGTATGATGCGTTACGTTTAATGTAGAAAACAGCGGTAGAATTTATGGCGCTCCTACATATTGTGCGTTTCGCATCGAGAGAGAAATTGTCAGTCCATCTTGAGCGACAAAATTGGTACAGGTAATCCATCGCCCCTGTCTGTTACTAAATGTATTATCAGCTACCATACAGACTTTATAAGACTGACCTGATTTGAGCCGATCTGTCACAAGTCTTGTCCTAGATTTATTAGTAGTAATATTTGAGTTTAAGACATTGATGTCTGCACATCCGCCAGTCTGCTCATTTACGTTAAGGTCTGGATTATCGCAAATGTTAAGATAGAGTGCACCACTTGAAGGAAACACATCCCAAGTAAATCGCATTTTAGCTACTTGCTGTGCTTGAGCTGAGTTTTCTTCGCCGAAAAAAATGGAGAGAGAAACAGAGCCGAAAAGGGCTAAACCAGAGAGAATGGTCAATTTGTTCATATTTTTAGCGTGTGTTAACCGTTACTGCGTTACTATAACTCAAGATCTTGAACCAGAAAAGCGGAAAAGGTCGGATAAAAGTCGGATCATTGGTCGGGTAAAAGTCAGATCTATTAAAAAAAGATGACCATAGAGCGGAATAAGGCGGAAATAGTCGGTACAATAACGGAGATGTTTCTGGAGAACCGTTCTATGAATGCAGGCGACATACTGCTCCTTGTGGATGATGCTTTTTATTCCGAAACAGGCAAGCGTCTCAATGATTTACAGAGGGCAGTGATTGCAGGTGTCTTGAATCATCAAAAATATGCTGATATAGCCGAGGAGTTGAATGGAAGTGAAGGTCATGTGAAAGATGTGGGCTATGAATTGTTAAAACTCCTATCTTCTGCGTTTGAAGAACCCGTCACTAAAGCTAACTTAAAATCCGTTTTAGAACGTCAAAAAAATCTTAATTTTTCTTTTGGAAGTAAAGTTATACAGAGCCACATCATCAGTTATTCTAATATTCACTTTGAGCCGTCTAGTCTGGATCAGAGTAATGTAGAAAAATCTCAAAGACAAAAAACAAAAATTCAAAAACTCCGGGATCGCGGCTTTAGTGATGAGGAAATTGCAGAAATTTTAGAAATTCCCTTAGAATTACTCAATACCAATACATAGGTCGCTTGTAGGATTTGTTAGAAATAGGCATAACTTACCCCAGCGCCGAAGTGGTAAAGGGAATCCAATGGTGGCTCCCCCAACGCGTCAAGGGGGAGCTAACCGAAGCCTGTTCATAATTTACCTCGGCTCGCGATCCCCCACCATCCGTCAATCAATCATCGAAGCGGTCGGCGTTCATCACTTTTGTCCAGGCGGCGACAAAATCCCGGACAAATTTTTCTTGATTGTCATCCTGAGCGTAGACTTCGGCGTAGGCCCGTAGGATCGAGTTGGCGCCGAAAACCAGATCCACCCGGGTGGCCGTCCATTTAACCTGACCCGTCCGGCGCTCGCGGATTTCGTAGCGGTTATCGCCCACCGGCTCCCACTGGTAGCGCATATCCGTCAGGTTAACGAAGAAGTCGTTGCTGAGAACCCCTTCCCGGTCGGTGAAAACGCCGTCTTTAGCGCCGCCATAATTGGTTCCTAGAACTCGCATACCGCCCACCAACACCGTCATTTCCGGCGCCGTTAACCCCATCAGTTGCGTCCGATCCAGCATCAACTCTTCGGCGCTGACGGCGTAGTCCCGCTTGAGCCAGTTGCGGTAGCCGTCGTGAATGGGTTCCAAGACGGCGAAGGATTCGGCGTCGGTCATTTCTGCGGAGGCGTCGCCCCGTCCCGGCGTAAAGGGAACGGTAATCTCATAGCCCCCGGCTCGCGCCGCCTGTTCCACGCCCACATTCCCCGCCAGGACGATGGTATCGGCAACGCTGGCGCCAGTTTCCTCCGCGATCCTTTCTAGAACCGCTAACACCTTGGCGAGGCGCTCCGGCTCGTTGCCGGGCCAATCCTTCTGGGGCGCTAAACGAATCCGGGCCCCGTTGGCGCCGCCCCGCTTATCCGATCCCCGAAACGTCCGGGCGCTGTCCCAGGCGGTACACACCATTTCCCTGACGCTGAGACCGCTGGCGGCGATTTTATCCTTGACGGCCTGAACATCATAGTTTTTGTGACCGGCGGGAATGGGGTCTTGCCAAATCAGGTCTTCCTGGGGCGCGTCGGGGCCAAGGTAGCGGGTTTTAGGCCCCAGATCCCGGTGGGTGAGTTTAAACCAAGCCCGCGCGAAGACCTCTGCAAAGTAGTCGGGATTTTGGTAGAACCGCTCGGAAATTTGGCGATAGGCCGGGTCCATCTTCATGGCCATATCGGCGTCGGTCATGATCGGGTTGAGGCGGATTGAGGGGTCTTCCACATCGACGGGCTTATCCTCTTCCTTAATATCAATCGGCTCCCACTGCCAAGCGCCGGCGGGGCTTTTTTTCAGTTCCCAGTCGTAGTTGAGCAGAAGTTGGAAATAGCCGTTGTCCCACCGGGTGGGATGGGTCGTCCAGGCGCCCTCAAGACCGCTGGTGACGGCGTGGCGGCCAACGCCCCCTTGGGTTTTATTGAGCCAGCCCAGACCTTGATCTTCCACGGCTTCAATGGCGGCGGCTTCCGGTTCCGGGCCCAGGTTTTTGGGATCGCCGTTGCCGTGGCATTTGCCCACGGTGTGACCCCCGGCGGTGAGCGCCACGGTTTCTTCGTCGTTCATGGCCATACGGGCGAAGGTGACTCGCACATCCTGGGCCGTGCGGAGGGGATCGGGATTGCCGTCCACCCCCTCCGGGTTGACATAGATCAGCCCCATCATCACGGCGGCTAGGGGGTTTTCTAGCTCTCGCTCCCCGGAATAACGACTCTGGGGATTATCAGTCGGCGCCAGCCATTCCGTCTCCGACCCCCAGTAAATATCCTTTTCGGGATGCCAAATGTCTTCCCGGCCAAAGGCGAAGCCGAAGGTCTTTAAGCCCATGGACTCGTAGGCGACGGTGCCGGCGTAGGCGATCAGATCCGCCCAACTGAGGCGGTTGCCATATTTCTTCTTAACGGGCCAGAGCAGACGGCGGGCTTTATCCAAATTGACGTTGTCGGGCCAGGAATTAATGGGAGAGAAACGCTGACTTCCCGAGCCGGCGCCGCCCCGACCGTCCGCGATCCGATAGGTGCCCGCCGCGTGCCAGGTCATACGAATCATTAAACCGCCGTAGTGTCCCCAGTCCGCCGGCCACCAGTCTTGACTATCCGTCATCAGCGCCAGTAGGTCTTGCTTCAGCGCCGCAAAGTCGAGGGTTTTAACCGCCTCTCGATAGTTAAAATCCGACCCGAGGGGGTTAGTTTTACTATCCTGTTGATGGAGAATATCGAGGTTAAGAGCCTTGGGCCACCAGTCCATCGAGGCTAGGCTGGCGCTGGTGACAGCGCCGTGCATGACCGGACATTTACCGCTAGTCGTTGTCATAAATTATGATCCGTTTGCAATGTTTTGGGGTCTTTTCACTGCGTTCGCGCCGGCGCCGCAACGCCTTGACCCATAACCGACAGACGCAGTTCCTACCACTGTAAGGTCGATTCCCGCCGGCCGCTGAATCTGTAATAAATCTTTAAAGTCTCAAAAACCTGTTCTCCTTGAGTTTCGCTCGGCGCTGTCTAAGCGTCCTCGGAATCCAAGTCCAGTAACCGACACTGAAGCCGTTGTAAGTGCAGAATGCCGTTAACCGGCAGATGGGGTAGGGGAAGATCTAAATTGGGCCACAGGTCTAAATCGGCGCAGGGACAACCGGGGCAGGGAATATGGGCGTGGCCCGCGGGAACGGGAAGAGTGCAACGGGCGCAGGCGACAATCTCCCAGGCTTCGCTCAACAATTCTTTAACGCTTTGATCGGTGCCCTCTAGGTAACAGTCCTGGGGACTTTGCTGAATCTCCGCCCACAGGCGCTCAAATTCCTGGGAGTAACCCCGAGTTCCCAAAACAACCGCCGGACAACGGCTTTTGTGGGTTTTCGGAAAAATCACCTTCTTTCCCAACTGAAACCAACAGGCGAGATAATCCTTAACGTCTTGGCTAGCGGCCATATATTCCCCCGATAATCCCCAAATTGTTGGGATGTTTTCTCATAGTAGCGAAGGGCGCCGGAATTGGGGGTTTTTCCCGAAGCGGTTTCCTCGGTTAAAGCGCCGAGCACAACTGGGCGGCCAGTTTTTCCCCCGCCACTCGGTGACCGAGGGCGTTCCAGTGCCCGACGCCCGGCGCCGTGTTGGCGAATCCGTGGAGAAAGACGTTATTTTCTCGGCTATAGGTTTGAAGGTAAGGCGCTAGGGTAATAGCCGCAAAGCCTTGCTTTTGGGCCAATTGAGCTAGGCGCCGGTCTGGGTAAAAGAGGTCTTGAGCGCCTTGTTTTTTCAAAGCTTGCTCCAGCGCCGGTTGTTGTTGGGGATAGACCTGGGGCGGGTTGCTGAGGGTGACTAGGGCAAAGTCGGCGCCGAGGGTTTGGCTTTCCCGATGAATGGTTTCAATTAAGGACTCCGTGGCCTCCCAGGCCTGGCGCCAATCTTCATTGGGCGGCGCTTGGTAGAGGTTGGCGTCAAAATCCAAACTGGGAATCAGGGCGTCTAGGGCGCTGGCGCTTTGGGTGTTGGCCAGGGGGCGCCCCTGGGAAAGAACTCGTTTCCCTTCGTTGAGGACTTGCAGAACCCTAGAATGGTTAATTAGGGTAAAGACCCATTTCCTCAACCCAGAACGGCGCCGTTGGTAGGTGGGAGTCTCCTGAAAAGATAAATCCATTTCCCAAGCTCCTTGAGCGTTTTTCACCCAAAACGGCGCTAGTCTGTCCGACGGACTGAGAGCGCGGGAATTATTGACTAGATCGTTGCCGGTAAAGACTTGTAGGAGCGTCAGATCCGGCTCGTATTGGGGGACTTGAGTCCTGAGAGTCATTAACTGCTGGGCCGCGCCGTAGTCCCCCACGCCAAAATTCACCACCTCCACAGTTTTCCCCTTCAGCGCCGGACATTGGGCCAATTGTTTTTCTAAAATCGACCAATAAGTTTGCTCCCGCTCCACCTGAATGGCCTCCGAGAAGGAATCCCCCAGGACGGCGATGCGGTAGGTTCCCGGCGGTTTCGGGATGGTATGCTCCCGATCTCGCAGACCCCGGCTGTTAATCTCCACCCGTCCCCGGCCTTCGTGGGTCCATTCGGCGGCAAAGTTGGGAATGAGGGCGTGGCCCCGGTATTCGTCCACTTGATAAAAACTGGGGTAGCTAATCCCCAAAATTCTCAGGGCGATTTCCATAATCCCCAGGGCGGCGCCGATCCCCCCCAAGGACAGCAGGAGATTGAGACCGATTTGTTTTGCGCGTCGAGAGAAAAAAGCCATAGAGTCGGGGAAAAAATCAACCGCGTTTTCCATTAACCCATCCTTGCGGCGCCGACTGCGGATTAACCGCCGAAAAACCATTGAGCGCCGGTAAAGAGATAGTACAGACCCGTCAAAATTAAAGCCAAACTGCCAAAACGAATAATGCCTTCCGAATGCTGAAGCAGTTTTTTACTATTTTTAGCTAAACCCGTGAAGAGACTGGCGAGAAAAATCAGCGCCGTATAACCGAGGGCGTAGCTGACCATGGTGAGGACGCCCAAAACCTGGGAGCCGGAGGCCGCGGCGGCCGCTAAGACGGCGAAGAGAACCGGACTAGCGCAGGGAGAGCTGACGAGGGCGAAGGTTAAACCCACGCCGTAGGGCCCCGCCGCGGGAATCTTCAGTTCCATCTGGGGCAAAGGCAGACGAATGACGCCCAGTAGCCAGAGTCCCATCAGGGCCATAATCAGACCCACTGCGAGGTTGATGTAACCCCGGTAGTCCACCAAGACGGCGCCGGCAAAGGAGGAGGCCAGCCCGAAGAGGCTCAGGATGGTGACGGCGCCGAGGACAAAAAGTCCGGCTTTAGCAAACGCGTCCCAACGGGACTGAATTTTGAGGGTGCCGATGTAGCTGAGGTTGACGGGCAACAGCGCCAAAATGCAGGGAGAAACACTCGCGAGGAGACCCCCCGCAAAGGCGAGGGGAAGAAGAACAAAGGGATTAGCGGTATCCTGTCGGTCAAACCACTGCTGGTAGCTATTTTCCGCTAGGGAGATGAGGTATTCTAGGGGACGGCTCAAAATGGGGCCGAGGGCGATAACGCTCACTAGGGCGACAAGTCCCAAGGCGAGGTAGAGCCAAAGCTTGGACGGTCGTTTTTGGCGCCGGGGCGGCGCGGGCGGGGAGGAGAGCGTTTGGGAATCTAACGGTTTCATGGCGCGGGTCGGCTAAAGACCTAAATTTTGGGTTTGATCCCTCTACACTAGACCTTCGGGTACGGCAAGCTCAGTGGAACAATCCCCCTTTACAAGGGGGACTTTGAGAAGTTTTCCCCCCTTTCCAAGCTACCGTGTACACACAAGTGTCAAAACCCCCTCTAACTCCCCCTTAGTAAGGGGGAGAACTGGAAATTTTTGTTCCCTCCCCTTGGCAAGGGGAGGGCTAGGGAGGGGTTCTGGATAGCGTTTCACAAATTATTTGAGTTATGTGTATACGGTAGCTCTTGGGAGGGGGGTTAGGGGGGATCGTGACACTCGTGCATATACGCTAGCTTCGGGAGAGGGTCAGGGTTTGAAGCGTACTCGTTGCAAAGTTGAGACGCCCCCTTTACTTTTTCCCTAAAGCCGTATTCAGAACCGAAGAATAGTCCGCCTTGTTGGGATTATTGCGGTACTGAGCTAGAATCGCGCCGGTGGCGGGGTCAATAATAGCCACCATGCCGGTTTGGGTTTTATTGGCGGCGAAGAATTGTCCTAACCCCAGTTTTTGGGCTTCGCTGGCGGCCTTTCCGGCCTTGGCTTTATCGCTGACGTCGAGAACCACAAAATGGGCTTTATTGCCGTACTCCTGTTTAAGTTGAGAGAGGGTGGGGGCAATATTTTTACAGGCGGAGCACCAACTGGCGTAAATATCCACCACCACGGGTTTACCCTGAAGTTGTTTCGCTAGGGGGCCGCCGACGTTAGCTTTTTTAGCGGCGCCGGGATTAGCTTGGGCCACCACTGGCGCCGGTTGAGCGGTCGCCTGACCCGGCGTCATCGTCATAAAGGCGGAAGCGCCGGCCAGACCCGCGAGGCAAAGACTTAACCAGATAAGTTGAGAAGGTTGACGCATGGACAAGACTCGACTGTGATGGATGGGCTGACAGTTCTCAGTAAAGCCGACAAAAATGAGTCCCAGATGAAGGGAAGATGGGTTTTCCCTAAAAAAATAGGGGCGGTCTCTTCAGCAAAAATTTATCTTCCCCTCAGCCTCTCTTCAGGGCCGGATTCAAGGCCTCGCCTATACTAAAAAGGTACTCCAAATATTCTCTCCGCCGCCGCCATGTCCGGAAAAAAACCGATTATGAGCGAAGATTTGAGTTTGACTCCGACTCGGGAACGGCCCAAATTTTTTAAACTGGCGTTTACACAAGCTCCGCCCTGGCTCCGGCGCCTCAAAGGACAGGCCCCCGTTTCCCTCCAGTTTCGCCTGACCCTGGAAGTGGTGACCCTCTCCGTCCTCGGTCTGAGCGGCGTGAGTCTCTGGGCCGGTTGGCAACTGGAGCAAAATTTAATCGCCGGCCATAAACAGACCTTGGAATATATTGCCACCCGTTTTCCCGAGCAGTTGGAACTTTACCTCCAGGAGGAGCCGTTAACGGAGGGCGTCGGACGGGTCATTCAAAAAGTCGGCGCTCCCGGTTTGGTGGTTTGGGTCAAGGATCGCCAGGGGCGGTTATTGGGGCAGTCCGCCAATTTTCGTCCCCAAGTCCCGGAAGCCCGTCTGGCCCGTTCCCTCAGGGCGGTTCCGGCCCGTCCCCAAGTGATTCGTTTCGATAATCGGGACATTGTGCTCTGCGGCTCTCCCCTCCTCGTGAACGGCGAACCCGTGGGAGAACTGTACCTTTCTCAGGACATTACGGCGGATCAGCAAAAATTGCAAAACGGCCTCTGGCAGTTATTCCTTCTCAGCGCCGTCATTATAACTCTCCTCTGTTTAGCTATTTTCCACCGGGTCGGTCAGGCGCTGACGCCCCTCAAAGCCATGAGCCAGGCGGCCGGCGCCGTTTCCGCGGACGATCTCCAGGGCGCCAAACTGGAATTGCGGCAGGCGCCGGCGGAAATCCTCGGGTTAGCCCAGGCCTTTAACGCCATGTTGGCCCGCCTCTCCGTCGCCTGGGAGCAACAACGGGAATTTGTGGGCAACGTCTCCCACGAACTACGCACTCCCCTGACCATCGTGGCGGGATACCTCCAGAGTCTCCAGCGCCGAAGTTCTAATCTAAACGAAACCCAAACCCAGGCGCTGGCCTCTGCGACGGCGGAAACGGAACGGGTGATCCGGCTGTTGCAGGATCTGCTGGATTTGGCCCGGGCCGACGGCGGTCATCTTCACTTTCGCTGTCGGCCCACGGTTTTAAATACCTTAATTCTAGAAACCGCCGCCATGAGTCAACAGGTGAGCCGGCGCCGACTTAATCTCCAGATCCCGGAGGCGGAAATTACCGTCTGGGCCGATCCCGACCGCCTGCAACAGGTTTTAATTAACCTGATCGACAACGCCTTCAAATATTCGCCCCCAGAGCGACCCGTTGATATTGCCCTGAAAAGCCGGGACGGTTACGCTTGGATTCTTGTCCAGGACTACGGCCCGGGCATTCCCCTGGCCCATCAGCAACGGATCTTCGAGCGGTTTTATCGAGTCAACGAAGGCATGACCCGGGGGCGGGACGGCGCCGGCTTGGGGTTAGCTATCGCCAGGGCGCTGACGGAAGCCATGGACGGCGCCTTAACGGTGCGCTCCCAACTTCGGGAAGGCAGTATTTTCACCCTCAAATTTCCCCTATGGCGCCGTTAACCGACCCCCTTATCCTCGTCGTCGAAGACGATCCCAACCTCGCGGGCTTAATTCTCTCCGAACTGCGACTGGAGGGCTATCAGGTCGCCGGCGCCGCCGACGGCGTCCAGGGATTGACCCAAATTCGGGTCATGGATCCCGACCTGATTATTCTCGACTGGATGTTGCCAGGACTGTCGGGGTTAGACCTCTGCCGGCGCCTGCGACAAACCGGACTGAAAACCCCCATTATTCTCCTCACCGCCAGGGACGAAATTCCCGACCGGGTGGCGGGCCTCAACGCCGGCGCCGACGACTATATTGTGAAGCCCTTTAGCATTGAGGAGTTTTTAGCCCGAGTAAAGGTGCAACTGCGCAAGCGGGAGAGCGGAGCGCCGGAACTGTTGACTTTTGAAGACTTGACGGTGAATCCCCTAGCGAGGGAAGTCTATCGGGGGGAGGAGCGGATTGAACTCACCGCCAAGGAATTCGACCTGCTGGAATTTCTCTGTCGTCATCCCCAACAGGTGTTGAGTCGAGAGCAAATTTTAGAGGGGATTTGGGGCTACGATTTCCTCGGCGAGTCCAATATTATCGAGGTCTATATTCGCGCCCTGCGGATTAAATTGGAGCGGAGCCAGCCCCGGCGCTTGATCCATACGGTGCGGGGCGTGGGTTATGTTTTGCGCGGCGCCTCCCCCCCTGCTATAGAATAAAAACCAGTTTTTACCCCTTAGCCCATCTGCCATGCCACTGCTCACCACCGGAAAGGGACTGATCCGCGACCTCGAAAAAGCCGGCGCCTTGGCGCTGTTTACGCCCCTGGAAGGGGGCTACGAAGGGCGCTACCAGCGCCGTCTGCGGGCCAGGGGCTACCAGAGCTTAACGATTACGGCTCGGGGTCTCGGGGATCTCGGCGCCTATTTGATGGATATTCACGGCGTCCGCCCGCCCCATCTCGGCAAGAAAAATATTGGTCTAGAGGCCGCGGTGGGGCCGGTTTATTTTATTCCCCCGGTGGCTCGCTACCAACTGGAAACCCTACCCCCCCAATCTAAGGGCCTCGTCCTCTGGATTTTGGAAGGTTTTGTTCTCTCCGACTCCGAGCGCCAATATTTAATTACCCTGACCCAGAAAGAACCCCGGCTCAAGGTGGTTTTAGAAATGGGGGGCGAGCGGTTTGTGCGTTGGCAACCCTTGGCGGATTGTCTGCGAGTGGCCTAGGTTAAGGCCATGAATTCCCTGCCGACGGACTTTCAATCGGTTTACGGCCCGGTGCGGTCCTGGCGCTATGGCTGTTCCCTCGGGATTGACCCCATTGGCCCCGTTTCCGTCTGCTCCTTTAACTGCGTCTATTGTCAGTTGGGAGAAATTGAAGAGGAGACGCGGCGCCGTCGGGTCTTTGTGCCCGCGGAACGGATTTTAAGGGACTTACAAGCCTTTGATCTAACTCCGGTGGATGTCGTGACCCTGAGCGGTAGCGGCGAACCCACCCTGGCGCTCAATTTGGGGGAAATTTTAGGCGCTTTACGGGACGCGACCAATAAACCGCGACTGGTTTTAACCAATGCCACCTTACTGGCCGACCCAGAGGTTCGAGGGCAGTTAGCTCAAGCCGACCGGGCGGCGCTGAAACTAGACGCCTGGTCCGCGGAGCAATTAGTCCGGGTCAACCGACCGGCGCCGGGGTTAGATTTCCCGGCCCTGCTCCAGGGTATAGAAACCTTCAGCGCCGAGTTTGGGGGAGAATTGGCGCTCCAAACCATGGTTCTCTCCCCCTGGACTGACGGCCAACTGAAAAGTTATCTTCAGTTAATTCAGCGCCTCAAACCTCAAGAAATTCAACTCAACACCCCCACCCGTCCCAAACCCCGGCGCCGGGAATTGGCGGCCCGGGGCAACGCGCCGGGGGATTACCCCGTTCAAGTCCTGAAGCGGGTTGCCGGGGAAACCTTGGCGGCGCTGGCCCAGACCTTGAGCCAAGCCTCGGGGATTCCCGTCCGCTATCCGCCTCCCGAGGTTTGACTTGCGGCTAAAGGATCGCCCGAATCCCCAGTTCAATATTGTGAACGCTAGCGCCGTTGGGGTTAAAGGTTCCTAGTCCGGGCGAGGTGAACTCCAATTGCTCCCCGTGGAAATAGCGATAACCGAGGTAGAGATCTAGGTTTTCCGTGACGCCGTAACCCACCCCGGCCCGAAGTTGGTAGGCGAAGGGCAAGTTACTGCTGGTGGCGTTGACCGCCGGGATATCGACCCCCAGTTCGGGAATATTAAAAAAACTGGCGGTGGCGCCGTTAATTTGGGACTGATAAAAGCCCAACCCAAATCCGAGATAAGGTTTCCACTGGGAATTGTCGATGGGAATATCGTAATAGACGTTGAACATATAAGCGTAGAGATTGACGCTTCCCTGGGCCGGCGCCGGCGCAAAGCCCAACTGACGCAGTCCATTGGCGCTGGCGCTGGCAATGCCGTTATTAAAGAAAGAAAATTCCGCGTCGACCCGAAAATGATCAAAGCGGTAGCCCACGGCGCCGTTGACGTTAAGACCGGGGTCAAAGACAAAAAAGGTGTTGCCTTCGGATTCCGGGTTGGCCTCCGTGGCTTGCTCCCGGTTCTGAAAACTGCCGCTAAGAGCAATATACCAGCCCTGTTTCGATTTCGAGGGAGAAGCGGCGCTGTCTGGAGCGGCCTCCGTCGGCGCTGGCTCCGCTGATTCCGGGACGGTTTCCCCTTGGGCCGTCCAGTCAAACGATTCGAGGCCCGCTGGGGAGGGGGTCAGCAAATCCTTGGCTTGGCCGGAGTAGGAAACATACACCGGGAAAGGGTCGTCAGCCAAAGGCTCTGGGACGGGACGGGAAGCGGTCGTTAGGGTAGGGCTAGACAGCGCCGGGGAATCCCCGGTAAACGCGTTTTCCGCTGTCTCCTGAGCGCCGACGGGAAGTTGGGCGTTGACAAGGCCGCAACTCGTCGTCAAAAGCAATAAAGAAAGGGTTTTTAACATTAGTTCCTCACAGAGCTATTCTATTTTTCATGGGCACAGTATAAACCCGTTTTTTCAAGACGGCGCCGATAAGGTTTACGCAAAATTTGCGGAGCGCTTCGACTACATCTCCTAAATTTGAAAAATCACTGTTCCGCCCTTCAGCGCCACCAGTCTTAACCGGAGGGGCCCCGCCACTGTCGCCGGCGCCGCCGCCACCACTCGAATTTCGTCGGGACGCTCGTCCGTTTGGCTAATGTCTTCCACAAATTGAATCAGGGTTTTAATCCGGCCGTCCTCCACCTGAATATTGCCCAAAACCCCCTCCCGTCTGGCTCGGAATTGGGCCGCGGCTAGCAGGTATTCGAGGCGCTTTTGAATATCTTCTTCGGAAAAGTTAGACCGATCCATAGAAATAGTGGCGATGGCTTCGTCCTCCCGAAAGATTTGTCGGTTCGGCGCCACGTCGGCAAAGACCCGAATTTCCTGTTCGTTCTGGACGTAATTGCCCGCGGAGAGGACGCGCACCACATAATCTTCTCCCGTTTGCAGTTGTCGCGCCAACTGCTCCACCTGGGCTTTCGTAATCAGGACAATCGGCTCCGCCGGCGCCGGGGTTCCGGGGGGACGGGTCGCCTTGAGAGCGTTGCGATTAGCCTGACGCAGTAGCTCGTCCACCGCCTGCAACGCCCCCGCGGGGTCTACCACCCGAAAGGCGCCGAAGGCCAAGACTTGCCCCCGCACTAGGGCGATTTGCCGCTCCCGCAGTTCTTGGTAATCCTGGTAATAACGCTCTAAAGTTTCCACCTCGCGATTTAGAAAAGCCAACTCCTGTTCTAATTCCTGAAGTTGGCGCTCCCGCTGCCGGAGATTGCCGTCTTTACTGGCGATGTCTCGGTCAAGTTGGGCGATGCGCCGGTCCCGGTGTTGAATTTCCCCGGCCAACCGGCGCCGTTGACCCGCCAGTTCCTGTAAGCGCCGTTGGCGCTCCGCCAGAATTTGATCTTGCTGGGCGATTTTACTTTGGCGCTTTTGCAATTCCTGATCTCGGAGATGTATTTGAGCTTGGCGCAAATCCAGTTCTCGGTCCCGTTCCTTGACTTGAGCTTGTAGTTGGGCCGCTTCGGCGGAGAGAATTTCCTTTTGTCGTCGCAGTCCCGCTTGCTCCTCCGTTAAGGTCTTCACTTCCCCCTGCAAGCGCCGGGAGTCCTGGAGCACCTGTCGCAATTTCCCCAAGGCTTGGACGTAATTGGCGTTAATCTCCTTGCTCCGCTGTTGGACTTCCGCCTGCCGGCGCCGGGCGTTCTTCAGTTCCGCTTCGATGGCGCTTTTATCTCGACTGGCCCGGTCTAAATCCGCTTGGGCCGACCGCAGTTGTTTGAGAATATCGTCCAGGCGAAAAACCCCTTCCCGGAGAGACTTACTAAGGGTGAATAAGACGCCAAGGGTGGAGGCGGCGATGAGAATTCCGGTTAAGACCGTCAGTAGAACCGCCGTTTGCTTGGGTCTCAGGTTAAAGAGCCGCAGACGGGCCTTGCCCACCTTACTGCCCAGGCGATCCCCTAGGGCGGCGATCACTCCCCCAAGGATTAAGACCGCCGCAACCAGAATATAGGCGCTGGTCATAAATTCCGGTTAGGTAAACTGTTGACTCAGCGCCACGGGGTTATGGACGGTGATTTTTTTCTTATAAATGGAAATCATCTCCCCTTCCCGGAGGTCTCCCAAAAGGCGCGTCACTGTTACCCGAGTAGAGCCGATGGCTTCGGCGATGGCCTGGTGAGAGAGTTTCAGGTCAATGCGAATCCCTTCCGGGGTGGGAATGCCAAAGTCCCGGCAAAGAATCAGCAAAAAGCTCACCAGCCGCGATCCCATATCCCGATGAGCCAGGGTTTCGATCATCATTTCCGTCTGCAAAATCCGGGAAGATAAGCCCTGGAGCATCAGCATCGACAGATCCGGGTGCTCCTTGAGCGCCTGCTCCACCTGCTCAATCGGCGCCGAGAGGAGTTGCACGGGGGTAAAGGCCACGGCGTGGTAAAAACGGTCGGAGCGCTGGCCCGTAATCAGGGACAAGACGCCAAAAACGCTATTCTCCCGCAGGAGCGCCACAGTGATTTCCTCCCCCGCCTCATAGACCCGGGAGAGTTTAACGGCGCCTTTGAGCAAAAAATAGACCCGTTCCGCGGGGTCTCCGGGGAAAAAAATAGTTTTACTGCGCTCAAAGGATTCCACCACGGGGGGGAAAGCCTCGTTGCCCAAACGACGAAAGACGGCCGCTAGGGGCCGATCCTGGGTAAGTGATTGCTCCATTGCCGGAAGGGTCAAATTTTGTATCGCTATTATACACAAAGTCTCCACGATCACAACGCAAGCGCCTCAGCCTAGTCGAGACAGTTCTAGGTCTGAATCAGAAGCAGAGAGAAATAGGACAGCTTCAACTCTGGGTAAGCCGTCAGAGGATGATAAATCCGCTGGCGGGGAGTTGTCGCCCATTCAATCACCCAAGCTCGCTGCAACAAATCCAGCGCCTGCAACCGGCGCCAGACCTGGGAATAGACCTGGCGGAACTTTAACAAAACCACCACCTCCGCCTGGGACAGAGCCGCGTCGAGGTCGTCGGCATGGTAAAGCGCCGGCAGAATAAACAAGCGTTGATCCTGAAGGGTTAAAGGCAGACCTAAGGCGGCGGCGGCGGCCCAGGGGGAACTCACCCCCGGCAGGCGCTCAATGATCAGCTCCGGGTAATTTTGGCTTAATGTCTGGGCGAGGTAATTAAACGTGCCGTAAAAACCGCCGTCTCCCTCGCAGGCGAAGCCCACGTCTAGCCCCTGGGATAGGTACAGGAAAGTTTCCCTCGCGGCCGCTTCCCATGCTTCCGCTAACGTTTCAGACTCGAAAACATAGGGAAAGCGGAGCGGTAACCGGATCTGCTCCGGCGCTAGGTAGGTTTGAATAATACTTTCCGCTAACCCCGGTTTGTCCCCCTTCCCCGCGGGATAGGCCACTACGGGAACGGTTTGCAAAATCCTCAGCGCCTTTAGGGTCAAAAGTTCCGGGTCGCCGGGGCCGACGCTAATCCCGTAGAGACGGCCCCAGGTCACGGGGCTTCCTCGCCGTAGGTGCCAATTAAATATAAGAGGGCCATGCGAACGGCCACGCCGCTGGTCACCTGGTCTTGAATCAGACTAAACCGGGGATCGTCCATCAACTCGGAGCTAATTTCCACCCCCCGATTCACCGGCCCCGGATGCAGAATTTTTACGCCCTCCCGACACCCCTGAAGGCGCTGGGAGGTCAAACCAAAAGCCTGATGGTATTCCCGCAGACTGGTCAGGAGGTGAGCGGTCATACGCTCTTTTTGCAGACGCAGGGTCATCACCAAATCCGCGTTTTCCAGCGCCGGTTCCAGAGTCCAGTGAAGCGTCAGGCAACCTGGAGAATCCGTTGGCTTGAGACCGCCAAAGGCTTGGGGCAATAGGGTGGGCGGGGCCGCTAAATGGAGATCGACTCCCGCGGCCAGCAGGGCCCAGAGATTAGAGCGGGCGACCCTAGAGTGAAGAATATCCCCGACAATGGCGATTTTTTTCCCCCGCAAGGTTGCTAACCGCGGGTTTTCCGGGTCGTAAAGGGAAGTAATGGTAAATAAATCCAAAAGACCTTGAGAAGGATGCTCGTGTTGACCGTCCCCAGCGTTGAGGACTCTAACCCCCGCCTCTAGGGCGTCCATCTGATCGGCGATAAATTGGGGAACCCCCGCTTGCTGGTGACGGATCACTAAAATATCGGCGCCCATGGCCAGATAGGTTTTAGCGGTGTCTAAAATCGTTTCTCCTTTAGTTAAAGAAGAACTGCCCGGCGTAAAATTCATCACATCCGCCGACAGGCGCTTGGCGGCCAATTCAAAACTACTGCGGGTGCGGGTGGAAGGTTCAAAAAATAGATTCGTCACCACCTGCCCCTGAAGCGCCGGCACTTTTTTGGTGCGCCCCGCTAGGACTTCCCGAAAACTGGAAGCCGTTTGTAGAACCAGATCAAGTTCCCAGGGTTGCCAGGAGGCCAGTTCTAGGATGTGGGGTCGGTTCCAGGCGGCCTGCATAGAAAAACAAGGTCAAAATATGGCACAAGACCGCTCCCCAGCATAGCAGGTCTAGGAGCGCCGGACGGCTAAATCGAAACGAACCATTGGGGATTGTCCGCCAGACCGGTCACCGGGTTCCCGCTTTGATCCACCGCCGCGGCTAGCGGTTCGGCGCCGACGAAAATCTGATTGCCCTCGAAGGACAAGGCGCCAAAGGGGAGGCTATCTAGCAAGAAGAGATCCCCTTCCGCGGCGCTGAAGTCCATCACCTGGTCGGGGCCGTCCCCAGCCCATAGGACAAAACTATCGGCTCCTGATCCCCCATAGAGGTAGTCCAAACCGGCGCCGCCATCGAGGAGATCGTCCCCTAGACCGCCCACTAGTTGATCTGTGCTTCCTTGCCCAAAGAGTTGGTCGTTGCCGTCGTCCCCGAGGAGTAAATCCCGTTGCTCAGAGCCGACTAAAACATCCA
>WGLZ01000088.1 GCA_016471375.1 Cyanobacteria bacterium RI_101 | reverse complement strand
GCCGACTTCCTCAACTCCAACCCCTATTTCCAGCAAAGACGTCCAACCCGCCCAGGGCTGGATTCTCAACGCCCAGGGACAAATCGAACTGGTGAGCTACCAAACCCAGGGGCTAGAAGTCCGGCGCTCGGCGCCGAAATCAACCGCTTGTCCGTGACATACTCCCGACGCTGAGCGCTACGCCGCACACCGTAGCTGTCAATGGATTAACGCCTAGGAAAGGGCCCCAGGTTTCCCTGTTGGAAAAATTTCTTTACAATCAGGTTACCGACACTCCCTAATTCGCCGTTAACCCATCTCGCCCATGCAACTGACTGATTCTCCTCCCGCCGCCGGCGCCTACTGGACTTGGCAAGGACATTCCATCTATTACACCCAGGCGGGCCAATCCCGTCCCGGTCGTCCGGCTTTGCTTTTGGCGCACGGTTTCGGCGCCTCTACGGATCACTGGCGTAAAACTATCGCCGGTCTTCAGGGAGAGTTTTCGGTCTGGGCTATCGACCTACTGGGCTTTGGCCGCTCTAGCAAACCGAATCTGGCCTATAGCGGCGATCTTTGGCGCCGACAGTTGACGGACTTTATCCAACAGGTCGTCGGGGAAAGAACAGTGGTGGTCGGCAATTCCCTCGGGGGCTACGCGGCGCTCTGCGTCGGCGCCGACGCCCCGGAATCCGTCGCCGGGGTGATCCTGCTCAACAGCGCCGGCCCCTTTAGCGACCAACTGCATCCCAAGCAACCCCAAGGAATCCAGAAATTTTTCCAAACTGTTCTTCGGCAACCCTGGGCCAGTTCCCTCCTGTTTCAATTTGTCCGACGCCGGAGCAATATCCGCAAAACCCTCCTCAAGGTTTACGTCAACCGGGAAGCCGTCACCGAGCGATTAGTGGAGGAGATTTACCGCCCCTCCTGCGACCCCGGCGCCGCGGAGGTCTTCGCCTCGGTCTTCAAAACGCCCCAGGGAGAGCCGGTGGATCGCTTATTAGCCCGCCTGCGAGTTCCGCTTTTAACCCTCTGGGGAGAAGGAGATCCTTGGATGAAAGTCCGGGAGCGGGGCGCCAAATTTCGCCAACACTATCCCCAACTGGAAGAGCGTTACCTCGACTCCGGCCACTGTCCTCACGACGACACCCCGGAACTCGTCAACGATTTGATTCGGCAGTGGGCCTTGACGTTAACCTAGCCGGGGGATTGCACCCGCGCCACCACCAGGGTCATATCGTCCTGGGGATGACCCCGGGAGCCTCGGAAGGTCTGCACCTGCTCAAAAATATAGTTCAGAATCCCCTCGGCGCTGTCGTAGGTTAAACAGGCTTCCCGAAAAACCCGGTGGAGGTTGCCCTCGTCGAAGCGCTCTCCCCCGGTGTTGACCGCCTCCGTTAAACCGTCGGTGTAATAGAGAACCACGTCCTGGGGAGACAGAGAAACCCGGTCTTCCCGATATTGAGAATCCGCCTCCAAACCGATTAAGGCGCCCTCCGTGTCGAGAAGAGCGATGTCCCCCTCGTCATGGCGCCACCAGAGGGGCGGATTGTGGGCGGCGTTGCTAAAGGACAGGGTGGACGAGGCGGGGTCGTACTCGGAGTAAAAAAGGGTGACAAAGCGGTGGGAGTTGTCCAGATCCGCAAACATGACGCGATTCAAGTGACCTAAAACCTGGGCGGGGCTGTGGCGATTCAGCACTTCCGCCCGGAGCATGCCCCGGGTCATGGTCATAATTAAACCCGCGGGCACCCCCTTGCCCATGACGTCGCCAATGACGATACTCCAAGGCACCCCCGGTTGATTGTCTTCCTCCCAGTCCCCCAACTGGTCGTAGTTGGTGGGAATAAAATCGTAATAGTCTCCCCCCACGAGGTTAGCGGTTTGACACCGGGCGGCAATCTCCAGACCGCGAATTTGGGGACAGCGCCGGGGCAGAAGTTGGTTTTGGATTTCCGAGGCGATTTCCAGTTCCTTGTCCTGACGCTCCCGGGAGCGGAGTTCTAGGGTCAATTCGCTATTGGCGATGGCCACGGAGGTCTGATCCGCCACCAGTTGCAGAAGTTTGCGACGGGTTTGCGTCCAGAGATACTGTCTATCTTCGCTGAAAATATAAATCCGTCCCAGTTCTTCATTTTTCACTAAAATCGGCGTGCTATAAAGCCGCACCATGGGCTTCGGTTCCGCGTCCCCGAGAGCGCGGCGTATTTTTTCCTCCAAGTTGCGAGACCCCTGGGCAAAGGTCAAAGGATCGGCGTTATTTAAGGCTTGGATCACCGAATCCATCACCTGGCGAATATTTTGGGTCAAGCGCCGATCCCGGCCATAAATTTGCTCTAGGGCGATTTTGCCTTCCGATTTAAACAGGATTAAGGCGCTGCCGTCGGCGCCGGTCATGCGGGTGGCCATAAACGGTGCTAATTCCAGAAATTGATTGAGATTATTAAAGCTCCTGAGGGCGAACCCCAAGGAACTGAGCATATCCTGAACCTTGTGTTGCTCTTGATGGAGAGACGCCACCAATTCTTTAAGGGCAAGAACGGCGGAATTTTGCGGGGGAGAATAGGGCGGCGCTGGCACAACGATCATCTAAGGAAAAATAGGTTTAAGGGCGCTGAAGGCGAAAAATGATTACGGATAAAAACTGAAAGACTGGATGAGTCGTTACCGCCGGAATCAGTGTCGTCGCTCCCGCGGCGTTCCTTGGCTGGCTCCAACCTTAGCTTCGCTAGGAAAATAGCTAGGTTAGCTTAGCCTAAATTACCTAGATTGCCAAGGCGTTAGGGGCGCTTTAGCGATTATGTTGATTGTCAAGGCTAAAGAGAAATTTTTTTATACCCAGAGCCTAAGCCAGGAAGAACTAACCGCCCCAGTGCGCATCGAAGGAGAAAACGCTCCTCAAGGACTGGGGAAGTGTTAATTGCTCTCCGTTAGCCAAAGCGCGCTAACGCTTGAGCGTCAATTTTATCGGTCTTCCCCAGACGACCTTCTGCTTTGGCGAAATTCCGCGCCCGTTTCGGATTGAGGACAGAGACCGGCAAACCCCGCTGTTGCCAGTGTTGTGCCCATTCTCTTTCCAATCCGCCCGTTGACTCTACCAGGATTAACTCAATTTCCTGTTCCTTATGACCTGGGTCGTAACGGTCTGTCACTCACCCTCTAAGATACAAGGGGGTTTAACCCGCCGAAGACAAAGCCCAATCCTTGGCCCAGGCGAGAATTTCCCCCACTCGCTCCGCCGTCGGCGCTTCGGAGTAAAGGCGCAGAACCGGCTCCGTGCCGCTAAAGCGGATCAGCAACCAACCGCCCCCCGCCAGGCGGAATTTGTAGCCGTCCACGGTTTGGCAATCCGTCACCGAATCTTGAGCGATTGCCGTCAGAGGTCGGTTCGCTAAGCTAGCCAACAGCGCCGACCGAGCTTCCATACTGGCTAGGGGTAGATCGATGCGGTCGTAGTGGCTAAAAAATTGGGTCTGGGTTTGCAGATCGCCGTAAAGGGCGCTGATATCCCGTTGGGCGAGGGTTAACGCCTCCAAAACGTAGAGCGCCGCCAAGAGTGCGTCCCGTTCCGGGATATGGTCGCCGTAGCCGATGCCGCCAGATTCTTCGCCGCCGATTAAAACCGGGTGAGTCAACATGCGGTCGGCGATGTATTTATAACCGATGGCGGTTTCCGTCAAAGGCAAGTCGTATTTTTCAGCCAGGCGGGGAATCAAATCCGAGCCGCTGACGGTTTTAACAATTTCCCCGGTTTTACCTAAATTCCCCGCCAGATGGTCGATCAAGATGGGAATTAACCCCTGGGAACTGAGAAAGCGCCCCTGACCGTCCACCGCGGCAATGCGGTCGGCGTCGCCGTCAAAGATTAAGCCAATGCGAACTTCTGACCCTCCCTTGGCCGCTTCCGCCTGGAGGGTTTGCAATAGTCCGGGAACGTAGCGGGCCAGGGGTTCCGGGGAGCCGCCCCCAAAGAGGGGATCCCGGTCGCTATTGAGTTCTGTAATTTCGCAGTCTAAAAGTCGAGCTAAGCCCCCCGCTGCGGCGCCGTGCATGACGTCGGCGAAGACCCGCAGTTTGCCCTGGGTAATGGCGGCCCGGATGGGTTCCACGTTAACTTTGGCCTGCAACGCCTGACAATACTGGGGCCAGGGATCAAAAGAGCTAATCACCCCCGGTTTCGGCGCCGGCTTAAGGGCGTCGCCCAACCGAGCCTCGATTTGCCCGGTCACCTCTTCCCCCACGGAGCCGCCAAAGGCGCCTTTGACTTTCAAGCCCAAATAGCGGGCGGGGTTATGGCTGGCGGTTAAGACCAGGGCGCCTAGCGCCTTTTCCTCGTAGGCGGCCCAACTGTAGGCCGGGGTGGGGGCGTAGTCCTGGGAGAGCCAGACCTCAAAGCCTTGTTCCGCGACCGTTTCCGCTACAAGACGGGCAAAGTTTTCCGCCATAAAGCGCCGGTCGTGGCCGACGATGATCAGATTTTTGCGCCCCGAGCCGCCAAAGGTCGCCGCCAAAACCTGGGCCGCGACCGCCGCGACCTGAGCCACCCGCTCAAAGGTAAACTCCGCCCCGATGACCCCCCGCCAGCCATCGGTTCCAAACTTGATCGGCGCCGCTGTAAACCCCATAATGACCAGACTTGCCTGAGCCTAAAAACTGCCCCAATTCTACTGGATTTGGGTCAAGAAGCCCCGCAAAACTTCCGTTTCCAGACGGGGGCCGTAGGCGGTGACGACCTGGGCCGCCGCTAGGGAGGCCAGTTGACCCGCCTTGCCGTAGCCTAACCCCTGGGTGAGACCGTAGAGAAAGGCGCCCGCGTACATATCCCCGGCGCCGACGGTGTCAATGGCTTGCACCGGAGTGGTGGGAATTTTCAGTAAGGTCTCGCCGTCAAAGATCAAAGAGCCTTCGGCGCCGCGGGTAATGGCGAAGCCTTTAGCCAAGGTTTTGCAGTAGTCCAAAGCCGCGGTTAAATCCTCCGTTCCCGCCAGGGTCAGGGCTTCCGTTTCATTGGCGAAGAGGAAATCCAAACCGGGGCCGATCATTTCCAATAACCCCTCTTTAAAATAACGGGTCATATTGGGGTCGGAGAGGGAAAGGCTGGTTTTAACCCCCTTTTCTTGAGCCAATTCCCGAGCCTGGATCGCCGCGGCTTTAGCGGTGGGAGAGGTCACTAAATAGCCCTCTAGGTAAAGATAGTCTGAATCCGCCAGCGCCTTGGGGTTCAACTCCTCCGCGCCGAGGCTGGCGGTAATCCCCAAAAAGGTGTTCATAGTCCGGTCGGCGTCCGGGGTGATCAAGACTAAACATTTTCCCGTGGTTCCCTGGGGTAAGGCGCTGGGCAAGCCCTCGCTGTCCTCCTGATGGAGGTTGGTTTCCAGCCCGCAGTCCCAAAGGTCCCTGAGATAAAACCGTCCCGCTTCATCGTCCGCCACCTTGCAGGAGTAAAAGCCCTTGCCCCCCAACTGGGCCAGCGCCACCATCGTATTGGCCGCCGAGCCGCCGCCGCTCTGTTTGCCCCGATGGGGCGCCAATTGGGCGATGAGTTCGTTTTCCCGGACTTCCTCCACTAGGGTCATCACCCCTTTCTCAATGCCTAGGGTCTGGAGTTGTTCGGGGGTAACGGTAAATTCCATATCCACCAGGGCGTTACCCACCCCGTAAACATCGTACTTGCGTCCCATACTAGCCTCAAAACGTTTGCGTCCCCCTAGTTATACCGCCCCGTCTCCCCCTGGACAACTCAAGCGAGTTTCTAACCTTGGGAGCGAACTTCCGCCGGAGCGGTCAATCCCTAGAGCGCCGTGGGGTTATCGGGTTCCGGATCCAGCCCTTTTTCGTATCCCTTGGCGATCTCGGCTATTGTCGCCTTATCTGTCGGCGTTCTAACGGTAATAACTATAGGCGCCGTTGCTCGTCGCAAAGATCCCAAACCAGCGGCGGGCCGTTCCAACCGCTAGCAACGCGAATTGAGAAAGGAGGCTTTAACTAACGACTAGGAGCGCCGGGAACCGGAGGCGGCGGAACCGGAGTCGAGCCGGGCAGGGGGTTAGATAAACCGGGGCTGACCGGCGCCGGAGGAACGGCGTTAGGATTGGGCGCCATGGGGTTGGGAACGGCGCTGTTCGGTAAAGGAGCGCCGGGTAAGCCGGGCATGGGGGAAGCGCCGCCGGCGGGGGGCGCGAAGCTATTCTCCTGGGGAGCGCCGGGAATGGTGGCCAGCGCCACCCGGTCTCCCCCCACCTGCCGCAGAAGATCCAGCAATTGAATGACGTCGTTATAGCTGGCGTTGCGGGAGGCGTTGAGGACGATTAAACCGGTGGGATTGTATTGGTGATAATTTTTGAGGGCGTTAAAGAGTTCCGCCTGTTGCACCGGGTCTTTATCCACGTAGAGTTGCCCCAAATCGTCCAAGCTGACCACAAACATTTCCCGCATCTGGGGGACGCTAGTGCTGGCCTTGGGCAGATCTAAGTTAATAGCCTGTTGGCGGGATAAGCCGACGGCGCCGAGGATAAAGAAAGTGAGAATACAAAAGATGACGTCAATGAGGGGAATGATCTCAATCCGCACCTCTTCTTTGCCCAGGGCGCTGTCCTGCCAAAGGTTCAAGTGTCGGGTCGGGTGGTGGGGATGGGGTTGTTTGGGGGGAGGGGAGACGGTCATGGCTAGGCTTGGGGAGCGGTTTCGGCGGGCAGGAGGGCGGAATCGGGGAGGGGGGCGGGAGCGGCGTAGGTTCTTTCTTCTTCCTCAAACCAGCGCTGACGGTAGATCACTTCCAATTCGCTACCCGCTTTGCGAAAGACTCGCATTTGGTTAAACCAAAAGCCTTGAAAAAGGCGGAAAAAGGCGAGGCTAACGATGGCGATAATCAAACCGGCGGCGGTGGAAATCAGCGCCTCGCCGATCCCCAGGGTGACCCCGGCGGTGGAGGAGGTGCCGAGGTCGCTAATGCGAATGGAGCCGAGGGATTGGATTAAACCCAACACCGTGCCCAAGAGACCCAACAGGGGAGAGAGGGCGATGACGGCCTCCAGAATCTTGTCCCCCCGACGCATCAGCGCCAGTTGGTCGTCCGCGGCGGATTCTAGAGAAAGGTGAAAAATTTCCGGGTCGGGGTGGGGCAAGCGGAGCGGCGCCAGCAGGTAGCGAGCGATGGGCAAGCGTTGGTGTTCCGCCGCAATGCGGCCGGCCATATCCCAGTCTCGGGTCGCCATATCTAAAATCCGGTTGGTGGCGGCGTTGCTCTTGAGGAGGATTTGTCCCCAGAACCACAGGCGCTCGATGATGGTGCTAACGGAGAGAATGGATAGAAATAAGAGGGGCCACATGGCGGGGCCGCCCTTCTGCATCAACTCGACTGGATTCACGGCGCTGTCTTACCTCCCTAGGTCCCAAAAATGATTGGCGCGAACAATATCGTTAACATTATTAACATCCCTAGGCCGTTTTGGTTATCCGGGGGTCATGTTTTTGGGAGTAATTCCTCTAGGAGGGCGTAACACTCGGCCACGGATCGCCCCTCTCCTAGCGCGGCTTCCAATTTTTCTAAAGCGCCGACCCGTTCTTGAAGCAGATTTTTGGCCTGTAGCAACGCCCAATTTTCTTTTTGGGGCCAAATCTGGGGAGGCAAGCCCAGTTGACGGAACCCTCGGCGCAATTGCTCACGGTCGCTAGCCCCCCCTTCGTCGGCGCCGTAGCGGAGCCGCTCCGCGGCGATACCTCCCAGCCAAACCATGGCCCAGCGTTCGACTTGTTGAGGAAGCGTCGGCGCCTGTTTTAAGGCTTCTCCCCAGGCGTCGGCGTCGAATTGGACTCCCGCCTGGCCCCGTTGCCCGGCTCGCCAGACCGCCCAGGGAGAGAGTTGGTAACCCACTACGGGAATATCTAAGCAATAGGCCAGTAGAAAATGCCCCGCTTCGTGGCAAAGACGGCGGCGCTTTTGCTCTGGAGTAGCCAACAGCGCCGTTAACAGGCTTAACCCTCGACCCTCCGCCACCCACTGATCCGCGGTGGCTAGACCGAGAAAACCGAAAACCCCCAGCGCCGGGACAACGGGGGAGAGGTGAATCAGGGGCCCCAACAGCGCCGACAGGGTCATCAGAAAGACGGCGATGGCCGCCCCGTTGAGGAGGGTGTCCGACATCAGCCCGCCGTTTCGATCAAAATTTCTCCATTCTCCAGACGCACGGGAAAAACCGGCAGGGGCTTTTCCTTGGACATCATGCCCATCAGCTTACCGACTCCGGGGGGGAAGGGCGTCCAACATTTCGGCGCTCCGGTGGTCAGATCAAACTCACTGCGGTGGAAGGGACAGACTAAACCGCCGCTTTCCGTCACCTTGCCGCTTTTGAGGGGCAGTTTTAGATGGGGACAGACATTGCTGACGGCGTGGATTTTGCCATTGTCGTTCAGAAGCAGAATGGCCTGTTGCTCCACCTTCACCACTTGACGACTACCGGGGGGCAAGTCGGTCTCTTTCAGTACGCTAGTCCAAGTCATAGTTGTTTAGAAATGTTAACTCTGCTCAAGTCCGTCTTTGAGCGCTAATTTTAAACCAAAATGACGGGAGCGGGGAGATTTGGGCTATATCCATTGCCGCGCGCTCAGGGCGCGAGGGCTTCGGCTACGCTCAGCCCTCGCGCAAGCGACTATAGAACCCCAAGCTAGGGGAAATCTTAAGAAAATGTTACAAAACTTAATCTATAATAACGAAGGATTTGTAAACCTTTGTTGAAGAAGAGCGAGACGTTAGCCATGCGCGTTGCCATCGCCGGGGCCGGTTTAGCGGGTTTAGCCTGCGCCAAATATTTAGCGGATCTGGGGTTTACGCCCCTGGTTCTGGAGCGCCGAGACGTGTTGGGGGGAAAGGTGGCCGCCTGGAAAGATGAGGACGGCGACTGGTACGAAACGGGACTCCACATCTTTTTCGGCGCTTATCCCAACCTCTTGCAGTTATTTAAGGAATTGGGCATCGAAGACCGGCTCCAGTGGAAGGAGCACACCATGATCTTTAACCAGCCGGAGAAACCGGGAACCTATTCCCGCTTTGATTTTCCCGACCTGCCGGCGCCGATTAACGGGGTGGCCGCGATTTTGCGCAATAACGACCTGTTGACTTGGCCGGAAAAAATCCGCTTCGGTCTGGGGCTACTCCCCGCCATGATCCAGGGGCAGAGCTATGTGGAGGAGATGGATCAATATACTTGGTCGGAGTGGATGGCCAAGCAGAATATTCCCCCGAGGGTGGAAAAGGAAGTCTTCATCGCCATGGCCAAGGCTTTGAACTTTATTAACCCCGACGAAATTTCCGCCACCATCCTATTAACGGCGCTGAATCGCTTTCTCCAGGAAAAAGAAGGCTCGAAGATGGCGTTCCTGGACGGCTCTCCCACAGAGCGCCTCTGCCAACCCATTGTGGATTACATTACGGAGCGGGGCGGAGAAGTGCGCCTGAACGCTGGGTTAAAGGAAATTCTGCTCAACGACGACGGCACGGCGCGGGGCTTTCTGATTCGGGGTCTAGACGGCGCCGCCGACGAAGTGGTGACCGCGGACCTCTACGTTTCCGCCATGCCCGTGGATCCCCTGAAAACCCTAGTGCCTCCCGCCTGGCGGAATTTTCCCGAATTTCAACAAATCCAAGGGTTAGAAGGAGTGCCGGTGATCAACGTCCACCTCTGGTTTGACCGCAAACTCACGGACATCGACCATCTACTCTTTTCCCGCTCTCCCCTCCTCAGCGTTTACGCCGACATGAGCAACACCTGCAAGGAATACAGCAACCCGGACCGCTCCATGCTGGAATTGGTGCTAGCGCCGGCCCAGGACTGGATTACGAAATCCGACGAGGAGATTGTGGCCGCCACCCTCGGGGAACTGGAAAAACTCTTTCCCCAACATTTCCTCGGGGATAACCCCGCCCGCCCGCTCAAATCCCATGTGGTCAAAACTCCCCGCTCCGTCTATAAAGCCACCCCGGGGCGCCAGGCCTGCCGACCGGACCAGCGCACCTCCATCGGCAATTTTTACCTAGCCGGGGACTTTACTATGCAAAAATACCTGGGCAGTATGGAAGGCGCAACCCTCTCCGGCAAACAGTGCGCCCAGGCCATCGCCGCCGACCATCGCCCCCAGGCGGCGCTCCGGGAACCCGCCGTCGTCGCTTAATCTCAAGGGCGATTTTCGCCAGGAACACTGACAAAACACAACTAGAATGGGAAAATGCTAGATGACTAACGCTCCCCTCCCGTCCAACCTCGCCGTTACCGGAATCGACTCTGGGTGGCTGGTCTCCGAATCCCGTTCGTCTTTGATGCTTCAACTGCCCAAACCGACCTCTTCAGTTCCAGCCCTGGCTTCCGCGGAAACGGCCTACGAAACCTGTCGCCAGGTGACTGCCCAGTACGCTAAGACGTTCTATCTAGGCACTCTCCTCATGCCGCCGGCCAAGCGCCGGGCCATCTGGGCTATTTACTACTGGTGTCGCCGCACCGACGAGTTGGTGGACGGCCCCCAGGCCGCCGAGACGACCCCGGAAACTCTAGACCAGTGGGAGCGCCGTCTGGAACTGATTTTTGCCGGGGAACCCCAGGAGGACGCCGACGCGGCGCTGGTGGATACCCTAGCTCGTTTTCCCATGGATATCCAACCCTTCCGGGATATGATCGCCGGGCAACGGATGGATCTCTACCGCAGTCGCTACCAAACCTTTGAGGAATTGAGCCTCTATTGTTACCGAGTGGCGGGCACGGTGGGGCTGATGTCCAGCGCCGTTTTGGGGATGGACACCGGGAGCGGCCAGACGCCCTGGGGCCCGGACGCCGTGCATATTCCCCAGGAGGAAGCTATCGCCCTGGGCATGGCTAATCAATTGACCAATATTTTGCGGGACGTGGGGGAAGACGCCCAACGGGGGCGGATCTATCTGCCCCTGGAGGATTTAGAAAAATTTAACTATACCGAAGCGGATCTCTTTAACGGCGTCAACGACGAGCGCTGGCAAGCCTTGATGAAATTCCAAATCCAACGGGCGAGGGATTATTTCGACTCCGCCGAGCGGGGCATCCGGGCCCTGAATCGGGATTCTCGCTGGCCGGTCTGGACGGCGCTGATGCTTTACCAAGGCATTTTGGACGTCATCGAAGCCAATGATTACAACGTCTTTAACCAACGGGCCTACGTCCCGGCTCCGAAGAAATTGCTCTACCTCCCCGTGGCTTGGTTACGGGCCCAAGTTCTCTAGTCTTGCCAAGGGGAAACCCATCTCCGATAATTCAGTCAACCCCAAACGTTTAGGGCTTTTCTATGAGAATTTTAGTCACCGGCGGCGCCGGGTTTATCGGCTCCCACCTGATCGACCGCCTGATGGAGCAGGGGCATGAGGTGGTTTGTCTGGATAATTTCTACACCGGCGCTAAGCGGAATCTGGCCCAATGGCGCCAGCACCCCAACTTTGAACTGGCGCGCCACGACGTGACGGAGCCGATTCGCCTGGAGGTGGATCAGGTCTATCATCTAGCTTGTCCCGCCTCTCCGGTGCATTATCAGTTTAATCCCGTCAAAACGATTAAAACGAACGTTTTGGGCACCCTCTATATGTTGGGCTTGGCTAAACGGGTTCAGGCCCGCTTTCTCCTAGCGTCCACCTCCGAGGTCTATGGCGACCCCACTGTCCACCCCCAAACGGAAGACTACCGGGGCAATGTGAATCCTATCGGGCCCCGCGCCTGTTACGATCCAGAGACAGAAATTCTAACAGAACAAGGCTGGGTTCGTTTTCCAGATCTACAATGCGGAGTCAAAGTTGCAACCCTTAACAGCAATAATCAAATCGAATACCATTTGCCTGATGAGTATATTGTTCAACCTTACATAGGTCATTTATTACACTTTGCCAACAGTAAGTTTGACTTGTGTGTGACTCCAAATCATCAAATGTATGTTCGGAGTAAAACAGGTAAGCTAACTTTTCTCGAAGCCCGGTCGCAAGTGTACTGGCACTCATGGCGAGTCTTAACGGGTGCGGAATTTATCGCAGAAGAGCAAGAATGGTTTGACCTTGGTGATGCTCCTCCCAATTCAAAGGTCAGCATTCGGCGGATTCGGATGGACGATTGGCTAGAGTTTTTAGGTTACTACATCTCTGAGGGATGTGTTCATATTCGCAAAAGAGTGCGGGAAGTAAATGGTTGCGATTATGATGTCGCTGACTATAACATCCTTATTGCTCAGCAAAATCCAGAGGGGCGGCAAATTATCAGCAAGTGCTTAGGTCGTCTAGGATTTAAGTTTTTTGACTCTGATCATCATCAATTTCGGATTTGTAGTAAGCAATTAGCAACCATTCTACAGCCCCTAGGAAAGTCAGGAGACAAGTACATTCCAAGGGAATTTCTGAAACTCAATCAGCGGCAGTCTAAAATTCTGTTAGACGCCCTGATTTTAGGAGATGGCTCTTCTCGCGGAAATCGTCATACTTACTATACAAAATCTGAACAACTCGCCAATGACGTACAGGAGTTGGCTCTTCGCTGTGGTTATGCGGCCTCTGTTGTTTCTCACGCCGTTGGACGAGATTTGTATCGGGTCAATATTCGACTGGCTAAAGACGCCAATCTTGTAGAACCAGACGTGTTACCTTTCACAGGAAAAGTATACTGTGTCAATGTCAAAAATCACGTGATATGCGTCAGAAGAAATGGGCGGGCTAGCTTTTGCGGCAACTGTTACGATGAAGGCAAGCGCGTAGCGGAGACCTTAGCCTTTGAATACTATCGAGAGCATAAAGTTGACATTCGCGTCGCCCGCATTTTCAACAGCTATGGACCTCGAATGCAGGAGCAGGACGGGCGAGTCGTGAGCAATTTCATCGTGCAGGCGCTTCAGGGTCACCCCCTGACGGTCTATGGCGACGGCTCCCAAACCCGCAGTTTTTGCTATGTGTCGGATTTGGTGGAAGGGTTAATGCGCTTGATGAACGGGGATTATGTCGGCCCGGTTAATCTGGGGAATCCCGGGGAATACACCATTTTAGAATTAGCGCAAAAAATCCAAGCCCGGATCAATCCCGCGGCGGAGTTGATCTTTAAGCCCCTGCCAGAGGACGACCCCAAACAGCGCCAACCGGACATTACCCGGGCCCAAACCTATTTAAATTGGCAACCGACAATTCCTTTGGATCAAGGTTTGGAGTGGACCATCGCCGATTTTAAAGCCCGTCTTGAGGATTAGAGATTTTTTCTCTATATTTTGGTAACCTAATTTACCCCTCCCTTGCACTTCGTCGTTGTTCCCCTAGGAGAAACCATGGCCCCCCTTGCCCTGCTGAGCGTGTCCGATAAAACGGGATTGATTCCCTTCGCTCGGCGCCTTGTCCAGGACTTTGGCTTTGACCTGCTGAGTAGCGGCGGCACAGCCCAAGCTCTGGCGGACGCGGGGATTCCGGTAACGAAGGTCAGCGACTACACCGGAGCGCCGGAAATTTTGGGGGGCCGGGTGAAAACGCTCCATCCCCGCATCCACGGCGGCATTTTGGCCCGGCGAGACCTGGCGTCGGATGTGACGGATTTGGAAGCCCAGTCTATTCGCCCTCTGGATTTAGTTGTGGTTAATCTCTACCCCTTTGAAGAGACCATCGCTAAACCGGATGTGACCCTAGCGGAAGCGGTGGAGCAAATCGATATTGGCGGCCCCGCCATGATCCGAGCCGCGGCAAAGAATTTCGCCCATACGACAATTCTTTCTAACCCTAACCAGTACGAACTTTACCTCGACGCTCTGGGGTCAACCGGCGCTATTTCCCTAAACCTGCGGCAACGCTTCGCCGGTGAGGCCTTCGCGTTAACCAACGCCTACGACCAAGCCATCGCCGCCTATTTCGCCGACCTAGAGGGTAAAGGCAACCAACCCCAACGCTTTAGCTTTACCGGCGTCCTGCGGCAGTCCCTCCGCTACGGCGAAAATCCCCACCAGACCGCGGGCTGGTACCAGACCGGCACCCAACCCTCCGGCTGGGCCAGCGCCGAGCAGATCCAGGGCAAGGAGTTGAGCTATAACAACCTGGTGGATCTGGAGGCGGCCCGTCTGCTAATTAACGAATTTGACTCGGAAATCCCCGCCGCCGCTATCCTTAAGCACACCAACCCCTGCGGCGTCGCCCTGGGGGAAACCTTAGCCCAAGCCTATAGCAAAGCCTTTGACGCCGATTCGGTTTCCGCCTTTGGGGGTATTGTGGCGCTGAACCAACCCATCGATAGCGAAACGGCGACGGTCTTGACCCAAACCTTTTTGGAATGTATCGCGGCGCCGGGGTGTAGCGAGGAGGCCCAGAAGATTCTCGCCAAAAAAAGCAATTTACGAGTTCTACTCCTGCCGGATCTCCGCGTCGGCCCCGCCCAAACCCTCAGAGTCATCGCCGGGGGCTTTTTGGTTCAATCCGCGGACGACCTACGGGAGAGTACAGAGCAATGGCAGACGGTGACGGACGCCCAGCCCACCCCGGAGCAGTTGGCGGAGTTAGCCTTTGCTTGGAAGGTTTGTAAACACGTCAAATCCAACGCCATTGTTATCAGTAAAAATCAAACCACCCTCGGGGTCGGCGCCGGGCAAATGAATCGGGTCGGCTCCGCGGCCATCGCCCTCCAACAGGCCGGCGCCGGGGCCCAGGGCGCCTATTTAGCCAGCGACGGCTTTTTCCCCTTTGACGACTCCGTGCGTCAGGCCGCGGCGGCGGGCATTACGGCCATTGTTCAGCCCGGCGGTTCTCTCCGAGACCGAGACTCTATTCAGGCGGCCAACGAGTTGGGGATTATTATGGTTCTTACCGGCGCTCGTCATTTTCTCCATTAATCCAGGGTTAACCCCCGGTTTTATTCTCCTTAAACTCCCACTTTGAGAGCTATTTATGAAAATTCGCGCGATTCTTGAATGGGATTCAGAAGTTGAATCTTACTCTGCGACCTGTCCCGAACTTAACTTTATTTCTTCCTTTGGAGACACCAAAGAAATGGCTATCGCCAATCTACAAGACGCCATTCAACTCATGCTAGAGCCGATTCCCGATGATTTTTTAGTCTTTAATCAAAATCAAGAAATCTTTGAATTAGCTTTGTAGCTAAAATGCCTAAATCTCCTCGACTGACGGCTAAGGAGGTAATTCGCTTATTGAAGCAAAATGGTTTTGTTGAAGTTTCTCAAACAGGTTCTCACCTTAAACTGTCTAATCCTATTACCCGTCGCACAGTGATTGTTCCTATTCACAGCCAGAAAGTTATTCCTACTGGGACTTTTAAAGTCTATTGAAAAACAAGCCAATTTTAAGTTCAATAATACTTAGCTTTTAAATTGGCGAATCTTAAATTTCTGGACAGTAGGAATTTCCCGGTCATAACCCACCCCGAAAGCGCGCTACACGAGACATCAAAACCGTTTATTCCTTGAGCTATGTTAGATCTAAAAAAAATCCGAGAAAATCCCGCCGAAATCACCGCCAGCCTAGAATCCCGGAGCGCCGAGGCGGGTTACGGGGACATGATCCGGCGCCTGCTGGAGCTAGACCAAGAGCAACGGGGTCTAGAGGTGAATCGCACGCAACTGCAAGCCCGGAGCAACGAGATCGGCAAAGAAGTGGGGCGGTTGGCCCAGCAGGGCGCGGCGCCGGAGACCTTGGCGGAACTGAAACAGGAGGGCAACGACCTCAAGCGCCGACTGGCGGAGTTGGATCCCCAGGAAAAGGCGCTGAAGACCGAGATTCGGGATCTGCTTCTGGGTTTGCCCAATTTACCGAGCGCGTCCACTCCCCTCGGGAAGGATGAAACGGAAAATGTGGAAATTCGGCGCTGGGGGGACGAGTTCAAGCCGACCCTGGAAAATCCCCTGCCCCATTGGGAACTGGGGGAAAAGTTAGGGATTCTCGCCTCCGAACGGGCGGTGAAAGTGGCCCAGTCTCGTTTTACGGCGCTTGTCGGCGCCGGGGCGGCGCTGGAGCGGGCGCTGATTAGCTTCATGCTGGATCGTCAAATCGCGGCGGGTTATCAGGAAATTTTGCCCCCGTTGTTGGTCAATAGCCAATCCCTCCAGGGCACGGGACAATTGCCGAAATTCGCGGAGGAAAGTTTTCAATGCCGGGAAGACGACCTCTGGCTGATTCCCACGGCGGAGGTGCCGGTGACGAACCTCTACCGGGAAGAAATTCTCGACGCCGAGGAATTGCCCATCCGCCACTGCGCCTACACGCCCTGTTTCCGGCGAGAGGCCGGCAGCTACGGCCGGGACGTGAAGGGACTCATTCGCCTCCATCAATTTAATAAAGTCGAACTGGTTAAATTAACCCCCCCGGAGACTTCGGAAACGGAGCACCAGGCGCTGGTTGGGGACGCGGAGGCCATTCTACAGGCGCTGGAACTGCCCTATCGAGTGATTGAACTCTGTAGCGGGGATTTGGGTTTCGGCGCCGCCAAATGCTACGACCTAGAAGTTTGGCTTCCCTCCGCTCAAACCTACCGAGAAATTTCCAGTTGCTCTAATTTCCATGACTTCCAAGCTCGCCGGGCCAATATTCGTTATCGGGAGAAGGGCAAAAAGGGCGCTCAGTTTGTCCACACCCTCAACGGCTCGGGGCTAGCGGTGGGCCGGACGATGGCCGCCATTTTGGAAAATTACCAACAGGCCAACGGCGCCGTTAAGATTCCCCAGGCGCTTCAACCCTACCTTGGTAGGGAGTTTTTGTAGTTTATTCCTCACCTGGATGAGGCGATGAAGTTGTCCCGCTGAACGGCGCAGGCGAACTTACGCTCTAGTAAATTCTTAAGTTTTTCTTTAGATTTGCGCTAACCCGCTTGGAGCAAGGATTCTGTTTCGTACAAAGTCGCTCTTAGAACTATAGGAGACTTGTTTTTTGAGGCTGGGGATGTTAGGGTGCTCTTGCCAACCTCCAAATGTTCTGCGATGAGTATCGATACCGTCCTCCTCCGCTCCGTTGTCGCCGACGCCGTCCAAACCCTGTTGGATATAGAAATTAATACGAGTCTTTTACCAACAATTTCGGTGGCAGATATATTTTTGAGTGAAAAGGATGCTTCGGCAATATTTACTTTCATTTTAAGCTCTCCCAGCGCCGATGTCGTCAGCGTCAGGGCTGAAACATTTAGTCAAACCGCTAGCGCCGCTTCGGATATTACAGATATTGATATCACAGTAAGCTTTACACCGGGTCAAACAACAAAAACAGTCATCGTGCCCATTGTTAATGACACAACAGTGGAGCAAACTGAGACCTTTGGACTATTCCTTAGTAATCCTGTCAACGCTCTGATTGTGGACGCAGTGGCAAGCGGGATTATCGTTGATAACGACGCGGCCATTGGAACGCCTAATATCACTGTCGGG
>WGLZ01000008.1 GCA_016471375.1 Cyanobacteria bacterium RI_101 | reverse complement strand
TACGAGCTTTAAGTTCAGGTGTCATTTTGAATCCTTGGTTGAATGATTGATTTTTAGCTATTATAAGTCATCTAATTATACCTTAAAATCGACAAAAACTCAATGAGTATTTATGCTTATTGCAAATCTGAGATGCTCCCAACTGTATTTGTCTTGTCATTTTTAAAAACTATTACTCCATACCGATTGGCAAACTTCCGAAGATCTTGACCCTCTAAATCTTTAAGGCGTTGAATGGCTTCGCGTCTCTCTATAAAGTTAGTAATTCGTAACAAGGATTTCGGAAATGGCGCCGCGGTGACTCGCTTTTGAGTTAATCATCCGATTAGCCATGATGCGGTGAATTTTAAAGTTACTGTAAAGATCATCGAAAAAGTTATCATTTTTGTCTATGTTTTTAGGGTCAGAGTTGCTAAGCATAACCTTGTGTCCTTGCTGATTTAGATAGGCCAAAAACTGGGCTAATCTTTTTTGTTCGCTATCGCTAAAATCAAATTGAGCGTAGGCTTTAAAATTTGACGTTTGGCTGAGGGGCCGATAGGGCGGATCAAGATAAATAAAAGCGGGGGAAGATAAATAATCCTTGATTTCGCTAAAGTCAATGCAGTGAATAACCGTCTTTTTGAGGATATTCGAGACAGTGACTAAGTTATCAGCATCACAAATCTTAGGGTTTTTATAATCTCCAAAAGGCACGTTAAAGTCTCCTTTTTTATTGACTCGATACAATCCGTTAAAGCAGGTTTTATTGAGGAAAATAATCTGGGCGGCTCGGCTTATCCAAGCGGGGTTAAATTTTTTAAAATTAATCTCTTTTCTCTCTTGGTTATACCGTTGGCGTATGGCTAGAAAATAGGCTTTTTGCTCAGTTTTTTCGAGCGCCCCATAGTCGGCGCCGATGGTTGAGAGTTCTTGAATAACTCCCTCAACATTTTTCTGAACAGCGGTATAAAGCAGAATTAATTCAGGATTGATATCGGCGATGTAGAAATTTTTGACAGGGAAGTTTTGAGCGATCCAGAAAAAAACGGCGCCGGCGCCGACAAAGGGTTCAACGTAGGTCTCGATCTCTCCGGTTTTTAACTCTGGCGGAAAATACGGCGCTATTTGAGGGAGAAGTTGCCCTTTACCTCCAGCCCATTTTAATATTGGTTTAGCCAATAGTTGTCGAGATGTCATAATTAGAAAAAATATTAGATAATAGTTTTAAGATAATTTGGTAAATGAAATGAGATTAATCGTCTTTTTCGCCTTCAATAATTTGGCGAATTGCCTCTGGATTAAGATTAGCTTGGTCAGATTTTGAGTAGATAATTAAAAGAACAATACTAGTCTTGGTTTGAAGATAATAAATTAAGCGATAACCTCCACTTTTTCCTTTTTGAATATCACGATTGCGAACTCTAATTTTAAAAACAGAATATTTGACTCCCGGAATTTGCTCACCAAGTAGTTGACCCTGCTTCAAAGTTTCGATGGCTCTCTGGGGATCACGCCGAGACCTGTATCCTGTTATACAATTACGATTTGACATTAACTCAGAAAAGCTCATCCAGTAAGGGTTCTGGCCAATTGGCTCCCTAACTACCAGCCTCATTCCCGGAGAGCCGTTTCGATGATAGGTTGAATATCTTGCTGAATATTTCGGTATTTTTTTGCTAATTTACGTAGATTACTAAGAAAGGTTAGAGAGGCTTCAACTTCAACGAAAAATTGTTTAGACATGATCCAAGCTATCCCAAAGTTGATCAGCGGGAACAGTTTGACCCGTCATAGCTTCATGCCATGCTTGTCTGAAATCATTGATAAGATCTAGTTCGGTGGACTCAGATTGCTCGGGAATTAAAATAATAACTTCTACTCGACTGTTTTTGTTAATAAGCAAGGGACTATCAAGAATTATTTGACCTTGATCATCAACGGTTGCCATGCCTTTTTGCGCTTTCATCATTATTTTGAATGATTGTTTACTATTTTTGGGATGGTGGACGACTGCCGAGATGGCAACGAGAGAGGTATTTTAACCATTGGATACGCTAATGACAGCTTAACACATCAAGCTTAGCTCTGTCCCCAGTTATGTATAGGGTCAGCGTGAAAATTATCGAAGACTTTAACAGCGCCGTCTTGTCGGAAAATCTAGCGTTTATTCTGGGTCGGGTAATTGAAATAATTCGTCTCCGATTAAATCGGGCAAATCTTCGGTGTGAACATGAACATGAGCGACGGCGCTGTTTAGTCGTCAACTCACTTAGCATAAGTGCCGCATTTACTCACTTAAGTTTTCAGATACTCTAAAAATTCTGACAAAAGAAAATCATTGTTCTTGCAAACGGATAATGAGAAACTTCCCGAATGCTTGGTTTTTCAGTGCTATTTTGGCAAAGAAAATTTCGGCCTCACAAAATGGTTAGATGATGCGCGCAGTTCAATGGAGACAGTTTTTTTTTTGTCCAAATCAGAATTTAGGATAAAAAAACGAAGCTTATTTTTGAGAACCAAAATCAGGTATTTTGAAACTAAATTTTAAAAATTAACTTTCAGATTTTGTTTTGTACTGTATTTTTGTTGATTAGATTGCTTTAAAATCAAGACTTTTAGAAAATAATTAGTACTTTTTTGTGATTTGGTGAATCTGGAATTTTCATTTATTTTAATAAATATTAAAACAAGAAAAATACTTAAACAACTAATATTTTGCTAAACTCTTCTCCTTGTAAAAACAAGGGTATTGTTCAATTTCTCCTTGACGTTGCTAGCGGCGCTGAATAAGATCGGCGAAGACTGTTTATTCATCACCTCAACTTTTAAACCCATGACCTTTTCTCGCACTCTATCTGGCACTAGTAGTGACAACTTACTCAAAGGCGATAGCACGGCAGAGTTATTGCTGGGGCGGGCCGGTAACGATCGTCTCGAAGGTCTGGGGGGCAATGACCAACTCCTGGGCGGCAAAAACGACGATCAACTTTTCGGCGGTCTTGGTAATGATGTTTTGTCGGGGGATGATACTTCTACCCTCGGAGACGCTCTCGAAAAAGGAGACGACATCCTCGTAGGCGGTAGCGGGCAAGATACCCTCTACGGATGGGGAACCGATATCCTTGTAGGCGGGAGTAATAACGCTTTCAGCGCCGCTTTAATCACTCGCCTCAAGAACGATCCCTTTGCTCCTCCCCTAGTGGGGGACGGCGTTCGGGACACCTTCGTCGCCATCAATAAACAGGGGCTTGGCTCCACCCTGACGGTGGCGGACTATGAAGTGGGGATTGACCGCATTGATCTTCGGGCCTTTGGGGTGACCAGCGCCGCTCAGTTTGTGGAAATCCAAGACAAAGGCGGTTGGTTTGAAGCCAAAACCCCGGTGGTGGGCGGCGCCGAACTGGTTCTGCGCATTAACGCCAATCCCACCCTGCTCACCTATGAGGGAGGCGGCGTCACTCCCCCCAATCCCGGCGGCGGCGGGATTACCGGCAACAGCGGCGATAATAACCTTCTGGGAACTGGGGCTAACGAAACCCTTCAGGGCCTCGGGGGCAACGACCGTCTCGATAGTCGGGGCGGCAATGACCAACTCCTCGGGGGGAAAAACGACGACCTCCTCTTCGGCGGCGCTGGTAACGATATTCTTTCTGGAGATGATACTCTAGCTCTAGGAGACGCTCTCGAAAAAGGAGACGACATTCTCGTCGGCGGTAGCGGTCAGGACACCCTCTACGGATGGGGAACTGATATTCTTGTTGGTGGTAGTAACAACGCCTTCAGTGCCGCTTTAATTACTCGCCTCAACAATGATCCTTTTGCTCCTCCCCTAGCGGGGGACGGCGCTCAGGACACCTTCATCGCCGTCAATAAACAGGGGCTTGGTTCCACCCTGACGGTGGCGGACTATGAAGTGGGGATTGACCGCATTGATCTTCGGGCCTTTGGGGTAACCAGCGCCGCTCAGTTTGTGGAAATCCAAGACAAAGGCGGTTGGTTTGAAGCCAAAACCCCGGTGGTGGGCGGCGCCGAACTGGTTCTCCGCATCAACGCCAATCCCAATCAGTTGACCTATATCTAATTAGGGTCAAGGGGCAGAGTTACGGTTAAAACACTGCCCCGCTGAGGCTGGCTTTTAAACCCTGAACTGGCGGGAAAGTTTTGAGCGATCCAGAAAAAAACGGCGCCGGCGCCGACGAAGGGTTCTACATCGGTCTCGATTTCGCCTGTTTTTAACTCTGGCGGAAAATACGGCGCTATTTGAGGGAGAAGTTGCCCTTTACCTCCAGCCCATTTTAATATTGGTTTAGCCAATAGTTGTCGAGATGCCATATAGATTATCTTCATTTTTATGACGACGATAGACTTGAAAATCACTATCAAGTGTTAAGACATAACTGTGTTTTATCAACCTACTCATTCTGACCCAAATTGAATGACGCTCTTAGCGATAGCTTAACACATCGAGCTTAGCTCTGTCCTAGATACACCGCCGTCTTGTCGGAAAATCTAGCGTTTATTCTGGATCGGGTAATTGAAATAATTCGTCTCCGATTAAATCGGGCAAATCTTCGGTGTGAACATGAACATGAGCGACGGCGCTGCTTAACTGGGCCAGAATATCGCCTTTTTGGTCAATACTCAGGTTAGCTAATTGTAGCTGACTAAGAAGCGTTAAGATATTGCTACACTCTTCTCCTAGTTCAGCTAGCAAAACAGTTAAGGTTTTATTAAGTTGGGTTGATTTGTGTTCTTGAGTAAGCATTACTGACCTCGTTTTAAGCGTTTTTCAGCTCTGGCTAAACTTTTTTTGAGTCCGTTGATTTCCTTTTCCCAATAGGCGATTAGGTTGAAGTCAGGCGTTTCTTTTGCTTGTTCATTGGCAATTTTTTGATAATGTTTTTCGATTTGGTACTGTAAGCTTAAAACAGATTTACGAAATTGTTTTTTGGACAATGTATTTTTCAGGTAAGACTAGGTACAGGAATCATTATTGTACTTTTTAAATGGCGACTCCTTAATTTTATCTGTAAAAATCTCTTGGTGTATCAGATTTTTCTTGAAGTAAACAATTAAGTCGCCGTCTGTTTTGAATCTATAAGCGAAAGGATTGGGGCGGCTTTTCATTTTGGACAAATCATATTCTGGTTTCATGATTTTATTTGTACTGAGTTTTCTTGTTATGGAATGATAGCGAGAGAAGATTTAAGATTTAAATAAAAGCCTGATTCTTCACGAATGTTTTAGAGGATCTGAAAATTGTTTTTTGATATTTTGAATATTGTTTTTTATTTTGGAATCGTTATAATAATAATCGACAAACTCCCAAAAGCTATTGTAGTCTCCCAATCCTTCTTTTCCTTTTTTATTTAATTTAGCCCATTTATGATAAGCTCTATGCAAGGTTTGACTAATAGGAATTAAGTTATTATAATTTGTAGCTAGCTTTTTATGTGTATCAACGGGATATAAATGATGGGCATCTAAATTAGACACTTTTTTCCCGGTTATCACACAAATATTATTATATTTCATCTTTATCAAAGCCTTAACTTGTTGAATTTCTTTTTCTAGATTTTCATCATCTTCAATTTCTTTTAATATTGCTGTTGTATCATAACCGACTATACTTAGTATATAGGAAGAAATGCGTCTCATTTCTGTGGGCTTTGGTAAGTCATCTGATTTGTTTAACATTTCCGTCTCATAATCACGTAAACTTAATCCTTGATAATTTTTTTCTGTTATCTCTAGCATTGTTGTCATAAATAGTGAAGCCGCTCGTGGCTTTAAACCAATTATAGGTAATTCTTTTTTGATTTGATTTTTGGTTTTTTTACCATTACTTTTTGGGGGAGCAGAAACAACAATTTCGCTCTCAAGACTAGCAAAGTCTAGATTATGGTGTTTTAAACAGTCAATCCATGAATGTATATATTGGTTCCATGTTTTTGTTGATTTTCTGAAACCTTTAATTTCTAAGCCATCACAAACCCTCATTAATGTTTTTGCGTCTATAACCGTTAATCCCTCTTTTTCATCCACTTTATGGCCATCTAAGCGCTTCTTGACCATGAGCAAATCCTTAGTGTACCGAGGTAGCTCAACTACATCTGTTAAAAGCAATTCTTTAAGGTCAATTTTTGCGGCTTGAATGAATTCAACCAAAAATTCTTTAAGCTGAAATTCATGGGACTCTACTAATTTTTCTTTCTGTGTTTCATTTTTTACTTGCTGAGTTATTGCTTTGAGTGATTTGAGTAACTTTTCAAAGTCCATAGTGAATCCTTTAACCCCTTAAACTGTCTTGGTAAACTTCTCGATAGGTAGGAGAAGCTTCTCGTATTTGGTCTTCTTTGATCGCAAAATCTTTGACTTTAGTCAGGATTTGAAATTGTTCAGTGTTACCTCCATGATCAGGATGATATAAAAAAGAAAGTTCCTTGTACTCTTTTAGAATTTTATCTATGTTAAAGTTATGAGGTTTAGCATTTTCAAAAATCTCTTCTGGTAGCATTCCGGGAAACAAAAATTTCGTTTTTTTTACATTTTCAATAAAATTAGCGAGTGTCTGGGTTTTTCTCAGATCTCTTAAATCTCCGAAAAACTGAGGATATTGCTTTCTCACCTCCTTCAGTGATCTGATAGTAGTCCATTTCAAAATCAAATGAGCTTTTTCATTATAAGTTTTACGAATTGGAGTAGGTAAAGCATTAAACACCCACTTATATAAGCGCCAGATTCCTAGTTTTTCTCGTAAATCAACAAAGTTTTTCAGTTCAGCTTGTCGTTTTTTATAGTCCTTTAAAGGCAGTCCAACATACTCAGCAATTTCTTTCTTGGCAAGCATCATATCATAATCCCACTCACATCCTTTGACTGGCTTTAGGCGGTATTTCATAGACTTATTACCTAACTCCGTTAGGCTTACTATAGCAACTATATTCAAAGTTTGCAAGAAAAGGGGGAAACTTGACTAATTCCTTAATCAGTAGTTTCCCCCAGATCGGTAACGGTGATCTGTTAAATTTACTCGACCCCCTCAATCCGGTCTTCCACCTCCTGATAGAGTTCCTGCAAACGGTCGAGATTTTCCTGGGAAGTCTCCCAATAGCCGCGACCATTCACCTCCAACAACGTCCCCACCATCTTGCGGAAAGAGTTGGGATTGAGATCCATCAGGCGCTTGCACATTTCCGGATCTTGGATAAAGGTCGAGTTCGCGTCCTCATAGACCCAGTTATCCACAGCGCCGGCGGTGGCGCTCCAGCCCATGGTGTTGACTAGGCGCTTGGAGAGTTCCCGGACGCCTTCGTAGCCGTGGGAGAGCATCCCCTCGTACCATTTGGGGTTGAGGAGTTTCGTGCGGGCGTCGAGACGCACCGTTTCCGAGAGTGTGCGCACCTGGGCGTTGGCGGTGGTGGTATCGGCGATGTAGGCCGCCGGTTTTTTACCGTCCTCCCGCAGAGTGGAAATGAGCTTAGTGGGGTCGGAGTCGAAGTAGTGGGAAACGTCCGTGAGGCTGATTTCCGAGGAGTCCAGATTTTGGAAAGTGGCGTCGGCGGTTTTCAGCGCCCGCTCGAATTGAACCCGACTTTCCGCCATCATGCCGGGGTTATCGGAATCAAAGGCGAAGGACTTGCGCTTGAGGTACATTTCCTGCAACTCGGACTCGTCTTCCCAACTGCTATTTTCCACCGCCAGATTGACGTTGGAGGAATAGGAGCCGGAGGCGTTGGAGAAAATGCGGGTGGCGGCTTGACGGAGATTGCAACCCATTTCGGCGGCCTGCTCCAGGGCGTGTTTGCGGACAAAGTTCATCTCCACAGGCTCCTCCGCCTCCGCGGCCATTTTCACCGCCTGATCCAGCAGATTCATCTGGTTAATGAACAGATCCCGGAAAACCCCGGAGCAGTTGACCACCACGTCGACGCGGGGGCGTCCCAATTCCTCTAGGGGAATTAGCTCTAATTTATTCACCCGTCCTAGGGCGTCCGGCACGGGTTTCACCCCCACCATCCACATAATCTGGGCTAGGGATTCCCCATAGGTTTTGATATTGTCCGTGCCCCAGAGGACGCAGGCGATGGTTTCCGGGTAGGCGCCGCCGTTGTCGATTTTTTGGCGCTCCAACAGGCGATCCACCACAATCTTGGCGGATTGCACCGCCGCTAGGGTGGGGATGGACTGGGGATCGAGGGCGTGGATATTTTTGCCGGTGGGGAGAACGTTGGGGTTACGGATGGGATCGCCGCCGGGGCCGGGGAGCAGGTATTCTCCCTCCAGCGCCTTGAGGAGAGCGCCGAGTTCATTGTCGGCGCAGACCTGTTCGAGGCAAAACTCTAGGTACTCAAAGAGGGGTTTGAGTTTGTCCTGATCCACATTGGGATAACCGGCGCTTTGCAAAGCCTCCACCCAGGGCGCCTTTTTGCCGATGTTAAAGAAATTGAGCTTGGAAACTAGGGACACCCGGCCGTCGGCGTTGATTTGCTCCTGCACTAGGGCGGAGACCGCGGCCCGAGTCGCTAGGGTAATGTCCTGCAACAATTCCACATCCGCCAGAACGCCCCGGTCGCTGTTGCGATAGACCTCTTCCATCTGGCGGCCAATGCTTTCCGCGATCAGGGTGGGGAGCGACCACAGCCCCTCTTCCTCCCGATCCAAACTGGCGATATTGACCAGGGTGGCGACGGCCTCCTCCGCCGTGGGGGGTTTGCCCACCACATGGAGACCGCAAGGGAGCAGGCGAGACTCGATTTCCATCAACTTGCGATAGACGGAACCCACCACCGTGTCCCGTTCCTCGGCGCTTAAATCCTTGGCGTCGCTCTCCGGCAGGGCGATGTCCTGGTCTAAATTGCAGAGCCGGGCCTTGTCCATGATGGTGTTGACAATGGGAACGCCCCGCCCGGTGTCCTTCAGGGTTTGGTAGGAGCCGATCAACTCGCTCAATTCCTGTAAACCCTTGTAAAGACCGGCGTTTTCCGCCGGGGGCGTCAGGTAGGAAATGGTGGCCGCGTAACTCCGGCGCTTGGCGATGGTGGCTTCGGAGGGGTTGTTGGCGGCGTAGTAGTAGAGGTTGGGGATATTGCCGATCAGGTTATCGGGGTAGCAGTCCCCAGACATGCCCATTTGTTTCCCCGGCATAAATTCCAAAGAGCCGTGGGTGCCAAAGTGGAGGACGGCGTCCGCTTTCCAGATTTGATTTAAATAGGTGTAGTAGGCGGCGAAACCGTGGTGGGGGCTGGCGGAGCGGGAAAAGAGCAGGCGCATGGGGTCGCCTTCATAGCCAAAGGTGGGCTGGACGCCGATGAAGACGTTGCCAAAGGCCTTGCCGTAAACCAAGAGGTTTTGGCCGTCGCTGTTTAAATGCCCCGGCGGTTTGCCCCAGTTTTCCTCCAGACGGACGGAGTAGGGGGTCAGGCGCTCGTACTCTTCCACCGACATGCGATAGGCTACGTTCAGTTCCGGGCTGTGGTATTGAGCCTGGGCGTCGTGGATCACCGCCTCCATCAGCGCCTGGGCGGAGTCCGGCAAATCTTGCACATCGTAGCCGTTCCGTTGTAACCCCTGGAGAACTTCGTAAATGGAGCCAAAGACATCCAAATAGGCCGCGGTGCCCACATTGCCCTTATCGGGGGGGAAACTAAAGACCGTAATGGCGACTTTTTTATCCAATTTAGGCTTTTTCCGCAGACTGGCCCAGTTCAACGCCCGCTGGGCGATGGCTTCAATCCGATCCTGAAGAGCGATGGCCCGCCCCGTAGCGCCGTCCCGACCGGAGAGAATAATGGGTTCAATAGCGCCGTCAAGTTCGGGAATGGCGATTTGCAGAGCCACCTGGATGGGATGGAGACCGAGATCGCTGTCCTCCCACTCCTCCGTGGTTTGGAAGACTAGGGGCAGGGCGCACATATAGGGACGGTTCAGGCGCTTTAAGGAATCAATGGCCTTGGGATGATCCTGCCGAGCCGGGCCCCCCACCAGGGCGAAGCCCGTGAGGGAAACCACCGCGTCCACAATGGGAATCGCTTCTACCCCCGGCGCCGGTTTTTCCCAGAAAAACTCGTCCACCGGCTTGGAAAAATCCAACCCCCCGGCAAAAACGGGAATCACCCGAGCGCCGAGGGCTTCCAACTCCTGCACCATGCCCACATAATGGGCGTCGTCGCCGGTGACCAGGTGGGTGCGCTGGAGGATTAAACCGACGCAGGGCGCCAGGGGATCTTTAAGATCGTCGCTAATATCGGGGCGATTATTGTACCAATTAAAGTAGGACTTGACGTCCTCAAACATGGTTAGAGAGAGGGGATGCCAGATGCCCAGATCCGGGTAAACCACCGGCTCCTGATAATTGACCCCCTTCCCGAGACCCAACTCCGGGTAAACGTATTTATCCGCCAACATCAGCAGGAAATTTTCCAAATTTTCCGAGGAGCCGCCCAGCCAGTACTGGAAGCTGAGCATAAAATTGCGGGCGTCCTGGGCCTTTTCCATGGGTAAGTATTTCAACACCTGGGGCAGAGTCCGCAGGAGCTTGAGCATGGCGTCCTGGAAGCCGGCGCCGGAATTTTCCTTCCGTTTGCGCATGAACTGGGCGATGGCGCTCTTGGATTGCCCCAACTGGGCCATGGAAAAAGTGCCCAGTTTATTAAGCCGCATCACCTGGGGCATGGAGGGGAAGACAATGGCCGCGTCCAGCTTGTCCCGGTGGGGTTCCACCGCCGCCACCACCTTATCCGCCAAGTCCTCGATAAAAATTAAAGAGGCGATAAACAGATTCGCTTCCGCCACGTCCCGCTGAAAATCGGCGTAGTTCTGAGGATCCCGAAGTTCTTCGATCAGATAGCCGCTGACTTGAATCGCCAGGTCGGGATGGGTGGCGTTAATCTGCCGCACCGCGCCGGAGAGGGCGCTCTGGTACTGCGACTCCAACACGACATAGACCACCTTAAGAAGGGAACGGCCCCCTAGATCTTCGGGGACAATGCGGCGAATGGTGGACTTGACGTGAGTGAACATAATTTTAGTGTTCTCCTTAAAGGCTGGTTGTTAAAGGACTCCCATAGGTATTTTTAGCAGAAAATTCCGTCCCGCGGGGGTTTTAGCCTTGTTCGGAGCCAGATCTAGAGTCGGTTGTAGGGCAATTTCGCCAGGAGGTTGGCCATCATGCAGGTTCCCGAAACCCCGGCAAAGGTCAACCCGGCGCCGACAAAGCCGCTCAAGAGTAAAAAGTAGGGCGAGACAAAAGCGCCGAGGAGGGTGCCCGTTAACACCAAACTGCCGGCGATAATCTGCACCTGACGCATGAGGCTAATGGGGGCGTTTTTATTTTTCAGCGTCGGCAGACCCGCCTGTTTCCAAGCGTTGAGTCCCCCTTGCAGATGCAGAACCCCTTCGACGCCCGCGTTGCGGAGCCGTTGTAGGGCTTGCCCGGAGCGGTTACTGCTTTGGCAATAAAGCACTAAAGTTTTGCCCGCTTCCCAGGGCAGGTTTTGGGGATCGAAACTGGAGAGGGGCATCAATTGGGCGTCGGCGATGCGCTCCCCTGCATACTCCGAGGCTTCTCGCACATCCACTAGGGTGACGGCGTTTTGGCTCCGTAGGCTTTGGAGAGTTTGGGGATCGAGGGTGACGGTGTTTTGAGTTGTGGTCATGGGGATTAGGGGTTAGGGAATAGGGAATAGGGATTGGGGGCAGGCCTCAGTGAATCCCCCTAAATCCCCCTTTGTAAGGGGGACTTTGAATCCGGTTCCCCCCTTTCCAAGGGGGGTTAGGGGGGATCTAAAGTTGGGGAGTTAACTGGGCGACCTTTTGCCATTCCTGCTGAATATAGGCGGGAACGGTGATAGAAACGGGGTCTTGGAGCGGTAGATCTAAGCGCCAAAAGGCGTTGGTTTCCAATTGGTCTAGCGCCGGCGCTAGGTCAAATTGCCCGACGTTTTCGCCGGGGTTTTTCGTCTCAAAAACGTCCGCGGCGGCTACGGTCTGACTCGGACTGGTTTCGATGGCCAACGGCGCCGGGTGCCGGAATTTGTCCCGGCCGGGGAAACCCACGAGACGCAGGTTAATTTCCGGCGCTCCCTCCGGGGGAATCCGCTTAAAGAAAACAATTTGCCAAGTATTGCCCTGATTGTCTTCTAAGGTCTGGCGGGATTGATAGAGCATCTGCCCCGGTTTTTCTTCTAGGGAACGGATATTAGCCAAAGCGGGAGGCGCAAACAGGCTCAAGGTCGCGATGAGCAAACCGAGGAGCAGGGCGAAAAGAGCTTGAGGTTTCATCAGGTTTAGACCATTGACGGGGAGTGACGGGCTTCACTAGACCTTCGGGTACGGCAGGCTCAGTGTGACACGGCTACGCTCAGCCCTCGATTTGTCTCTCAGAATCGAACTGATATCTGGTAACTGTTAACTGCTAACTGTCACCGTTTGTCCGCAGAGTTGATTGGCGGGGACGGCTTCCATCATTTTTTGGGGGCTGGGTAAATTAAGATTCGCCATAAAGTCAATAAATTCGTCTCGACTGCGATTGAGAAAGCGGGGATTCCACTGTTTTTCTTCGCCGATGGTGGACACGGTCTGCCCCCGGTAATCGTGGCCGGGATAGACGAGGGTTTCCCCTGGCAAAGAAAAGAGGCTTTGGGTGACGACGTCGTAGAGCGTCCCGGCGTCGCCGCTTTGGAAATCAGTGCGACCGCAACCCCGGATCAAGAGGGCGTCCCCCGTGAGCAAATGGGTTTGATTAATTAAATAGGCCAAGTGGCTGTCGGTGTGGCCCGGGGTGGCGAGAGCTTCAATGACCACAGCGCCGAGGGAGAGGCAGTCTCCGTCCTGCAATGACCGATCCGCGCAGGCCACTTCAGCGCCGAAGGGGACTAAGGTTAAGCAACCAGTCTCTTCCCGCAAGCGCCCGGCGCCGGTGATATGGTCGGCGTGAACGTGGGTTTCCAGACAATACTTGAGGGTGAAACCGAGTTCTTGGAGAAGCCGCAGATCCCGCTCCGTTTGCTCCAACACCGTGTCCACCAGCGCCGCTTCTCCAGATGGGGGGTCGGCGATGAGGTAAGTGTAGGCGCTGGATTCTCGGTCAAAGAGTTGACGAAACAGCATGGACTCATGATTTACCAGTTAGTTATAAGGTAAACTCTGGAGCGGCGCTTGTCAAGGGGTGAGAGATGTTAACTGACCCATGACGGCGCTAGCATCGGTTTAAAGATGGCGACGACGCCAAAATCTATTTAGAAAAGCTAGTTAAAGACTTAAAAAACTGGAGGAATTACAATGAATATCCATTACAGCATGGTCATTTTATGGTCTGAAGAAGACCACTGCTATTTAGTCCATCTTCCTGATTTTCCTTGCCAACGGTTTCATACCCATGGCGACACCTATGAGGAGGCGGCTAGGCATGGAGCGGAGGTTATTGATAGTTATCTAGCGCTTTATCGAGAAAGCGATCAACCCTTGCCGGAACCTAGGGGGCTATTTCTAGATTTTCAGGCGGCTTAGTGGGCTAACGATTTGTCAGAGCCGATTGCCGGCCTGTTCAGCGCCGTCAAATTAAACTGTTTGCATCAATCGGGCTTTTAACGGCGCCGGAGCGCCCTGGGCGACGACTTGCCCCCGCTCTAGGAGAAAAGCGCCGTCGCAGTAATCCAATTCCTCCAGCCGGTGGGTGACCCAAAGCGCCGTGATGCCCCGTTCCTTGACCAGTTTCCGCACCTGTCGCACCAGATCCAGTTGGCTGTCCCCGTCCAACAGCGCCGTGGGTTCGTCCAGGAGTAAGACTTCGCAGTGGCGAGCGATGGCGCCGGCGATGGCCACCCGTTGTTTTTGACCGCCGCTGAGGGCGTAGATGGGGCGGCGCTCTAGATCCAGTAAATTAACGGCGCCGAGCGCCTCCGCCACCCGGGCCCGAATTTGGGGGTAGCTCAGGTTTTCCGAAACTAAACCAAAGGCCACATCGGCGCCGACGGTGGGCATGACCAACTGATGATCCGGGTTTTGGAAGACAAAGCCCAGGGGTTGCCGCTGGTAAACTTGACCCTGAACCGGCGCTAACAGGCCCGCCAGTAACCGTAGGAGGGTGGATTTACCGCTCCCGTTGCCCCCCAGAAGCATCCAGAACTCCCCCTGGGGCACTGCGAGGGAGCACTCCTGGAGAATGGGTTTCTCCGCCGTCCAGTGAAAACTGAGCTTGTCGGCGCCGAGAACGGGGTTAGCCATCTTTTTGGGTCGGCGCCGGGGGCGTCACTTTATCGATGATGGCCAGGGAACCGTCGGGATTCACCGTCCAGACGTCGTAACTGCCCACCACGTCGCCGTTGGCGTCGATATCCACATTGCCGCTAGCGCCTTGGTAATTAATGGGTTTACCTTCCCGCAGAAGCGCCAGGGCTTGGCAGGCGTCGCTCACCGCTTCGCCGGGGCCCGCGGCCACCTCCCGGATTTTGCTTTGGATGGCCTCGCCGGTATTGGCTTTAGCCGCCTCCGCCGCCAACATCAGCAGAACCGTCGCGTCGTAGGTGTGGGGCACAAAGGCGGTGATTTCCTTACCGGTTTTTTCCTTCCAGGTGGCGGTAAAAGTCTCTAGGGCTTCGCCGTCGGCGCCGGGAACGGTGCCCAGGGCGCCGGCTAGAATAGACTTGCCGTCGGCGCTTTTGCCCACTTTATCCACGAAATCCGCCGAATAGACCCCGTCCGTCAACAACCAGGTGACGCCGTTACTCAGGCCCTGTTTGTAGGCCGCTTGGACTAAAACGCTACCGGTGTCGGCGTAGAGGACCCCGGCCACCGCCTCCGGCTTATTGGCGAAGGCTTGACCCGCTTCCGTGTCCAGGGTGGCGGCCTTGGGGTCGTAGCGCACGGGATTGTCTTTATTCGTAATCGCGCCGCCGTTTTGGGTCACCGCCTCCACGAAGACCTTCTCGAACCCCACCCCGTAGTCGTTGTTAATAACCACGGTGCCGATATTTTTAAACCCTTTTTTCAAGGCCAGCGCCGCTAGCGCCTGGGCTTGGTAGGTGTCCGGCGGCGCCGTTCGGGCCCAGAAGCCTTGGAAATCGCCGTTTTGGGCTTGGGTGGTAAAGACCGGGCTGGTGCTACCGGGGGAAATCATCATCACCTTATTTTTAACGGCGATGGGCACAGCGGAACTAGAGACGCTACTGGCAAAGGAGCCGACCACCCCCGCCACTTTATCCGCCTCCGCCAGTTTGGTCATGGCCGCGGAACCCGCCACCGGGTCGGTCTGGTCGTCTTCAACCACGACGGTTACCGGTTGTCCATTAACCCCGCCGCAGGCGTTGACCGTATCCACCGCCAGTTTCACCGCCACCGGCATATTTTGCCCAATGGAGGAAAGGTCTCCCGTGGCCGGCAGTAAAGCGCCGAGTTTCAGCCCCGAAGCGGCGCCGCTTTCCGCTCCGCCAGGACTGGCTTGACCCGTCGGCGCCGGGGTTTCGCTACAGGCTGTTAACAAATTGGCGCCGAGACTACAGACAATCAAACTCCAGGCAAGAACGGGACGGCGACGGGTTGGCATCGTTAAACACACTCCTCACAACAAAATTAAAGACAAAAAATCCTAGGGTTTCCCAGAATGAACCCTACTATCCTCTAAAGGTCGCTTTTGTGCAAATGGCTACGGAGAGAGAGGGATTCGAACCCTCGGTACGGCCTTACGTACCGTACAACAGCTTAGCAGGCTGCCGCTTTCAACCACTCAGCCATCTCTCCAAACTGACAGGACACCATCATAGCGCTAAAGGCCCCGGCGCTGTCAAACCCCCGGCGCTAAAGTGAAAAGTTAAACGGGGACTTGACCACCCCGTCAGGCTACGCCTGCCACCCCTCCGCGGAGGGGAATTTCTCCCGGAAGCTATGGCGCCAGATAGAGGACTAGTAGGATAAACTAGCGCTTAAGGAAATCTTTCAAGATCAAGAAAACCCTTTCCCCCGGCGCCGATGACTGACCCCCAGACCTATTATCCTCTCCTACCGAAAACAACTCGGGATCTTCCCGGCGGCAACGCCCCTGGAGAATGGATTGGCGGCTCGGTCAAGCTTTTTAAGACCATCGCCGACAGTTTGGATTTTGAGGGGGGCAATTTTCAGGAAGTCAACTCCGTGCCCAGCCCTTGGTCCCGACCCCTGCAATTCATCTCGGCCTTTCGCAACGATAAATATCCCAACCGCCCTTGGCTCATCGCTCAGTATCGGGGCTTCCTAGCGGCGCTGGCGCTGGCGGAAAACTTGAAGCTCAAAATTACGGCCACCGCGGTTAACTTGCAAAGTTACCAAAACACGGATTTTGGCAAATGCCTCTGGGATCTACGGCCCAATCCTCGGGACACGGTTCTTTCCTTAGTTCCCCCGGAGGGGCCCTGGTCGGAGTTTTATCTCTTTGAACTGGAAGATTGCAGTATTGGCATCACCAGTCCCGCCACCCTCGTCGCGCCCCAGGGTTATCTAGCTCCGCTGGTGGAGCGCCGGATTCCCTGGGTGAAGGGGGGATTTTTCGCGGATCCTATTCTTAACGGGCTGACGCCGAGTCAAAAGTTAACCTTGGCGCCTTGGTTAGAAAATCTGCGGGGACAATTATGGGGGAACAAGCCCGCTAACGATAAACTGGCGGAAAAAGTCGCGGGCGTGATTGCCGAATTTGTCAAAGAGTTAGACATTACCCAAAGCGCCGTCTTCCAACCCAGCGCCGAAACCCTCCCCTACGGCGTTCCCTTAACGCCCGCGCCTCTGTCGGCGCTCTATCCCGCCCGGGCGGTGGCGGCGCCGTCCAATGTCCAGGTTTTGCCCTCAACGGGGAAAGGCGCTCAGCGCCGACTCTATGTGATCGACGAACGGCAACTGCCGGGACTCTTGGGAAGGGACGCTCGGGAAATTAACGTCATTGATTCCTCGCCCCTCCCCGGTTTTGACCCCGAGCGGCACCGGCGGGCCGACGCCCTTTTTGTTTCCCCGGCGGATTTGTTTACGGACAATCTCTATTACCGTCGTAGTCGGGGGCTTCTGCCCGGCGCTTGGTTAGACCAGAAATTAAACCTAGAAGACCTCTCTATCCTGTTGCCCCTGGCGGACTTTATGGGGGAATTTTTCACCAGCCGGGATCTGGAAAATCAGGTCAGTTTAAGCGCCGTTCAGACCCCGGAGGGCCCCGGCGTCCGGGTCTCCTTAACCCTGCGGCTGACGGGTTTCGGTCAACCGGTGAACTACCCCATTTATAAAGACTTTCCCCTGCGGCCGGAAAACGAACTCAAACAGGAGTTTCCCACCCTGGCGCTCTGGCCCAACGTGCCCCCCGGTTCCTGGCGGGAATATTTTCTGCTGGTGGAAAAAACCGAGGACTTTGGCGGTCTGGCCTTTACCCTAGAGCAACCCTGTCCCGGCGCCGTTCAGGAATTGCGCAAATCGGGGCAAGAGGTTTTTCAATACTGGAAATGTGACCAGTTCCCGGATATTCTAGCGGCCATTGACGGCAACGCCCGCTTTTTAGGGCTGATTCCCCTGAAAGTTCCCGTTCCCCAGGTGGGCGGCGCCCAAACCTGGACCGTGGGGGTAGATTTTGGCACCTCCTTTACTAATATTTATGTTCGGAAAGGGAGCGGGCAACCGGAACGTCTGCAATTACAGACCCATTTGTTAAAAATCACCCGGACGTTAGAAGACGTTCAAGCCATCACCTACCGGGAGTTCTTCGCGCCGGAGGGTCTGATTCCCGAAGGGGAAAACCCGCCCCTATCCACGGTTTTAACGACTCGGGGGTGGCGGGAATCGGAGGGGCTGATTCCGGCGGTGATGAGCGACGCTCGGGTTTATGTGCCCCGTTTGGATCGCTTTGATTTTGATAAGGACTACATCAAAACCAATATTAAATGGCAACAAGTCCAGTACCAGCGCCCGTTTTTGGGGCAGTTGGCTCGTTTAATCGCCGCCCAGGCGGCCAATGAGGAAGTGAGAACCCTTAACTGGGCCATTTCCTATCCCTCGGCTTTTTCCACCATGGAAACCAACGGTTACGAAAATTCCTGGCGGACAGTCCTTAAACAATTAGAAACAGTCTCCGGTCAAAGCCATGACGACCTGAGCGTTCGCACGGAAAGCGTCGCCTTCGCTCAATTTTTCGCCGACAGTTTAGGCAAAAATCTAGTCCACACCACCTGTGTGGACATCGGCGGCGGCACCTCCGATATTTCCCTCTGGCAGGAAAACACCCTCGTTCACCAAGCCTCGGTGCCCTACGCCGGGCGGGATATTTTCCACCGGATTTTGCAACCCAATTTGGCCTTTATCGGCGATATTTTTGGTCTACCCCCGGAGGCGGCCAAGTCCGTGCGTCAGGTGTTGAGCAGTAAAACCAATTTCAATTCGGCGCTGGACACCTATCTGCGGGGCAACGCCGACCGCATTTTAGCCGACGGCTATGTGATGAACGCCGGCAAGCAACGCAACCGGGAGTTCCGCACCCTGGTGGCCTTCGCCCTAGGGGGATTATTTCATTACCTCGGTTTAACCCAAAAATATTTAGGGGCGGAAAATAAACTTTTGAACCAAACCCGAGCCACCGCTTTACTGATTGGCGGCCACGGCTCCCGTTTTCTCCACTGGCTCAGTCCCACGGGGAACTATACGCCTAAATCTGAGGTTAACAATTTGGCGCGGGGTCTTTTAGTCTTAGCCTCTGATTTAACCCCCAACCCGGATTTAATCACCCTCTCCGACCGCCCTAAACAGGAAACCTGTTGCGGTTTAGTGGTATCGCCAGGCGGCACGAGGTTAGAAGGTTTGGAGCAACAGCAAAAGGACTATCCCTTTGTGGGGGAAACCTGTCTCATTAACGGCGCCGTCTATCCTCCGGGAGAGCGCCTAAAGCTAGACAGCGCCTGGGAAGAAATCGAAGAGTTTCGCATTCCCAACCTGGAGGAGTTAGAGCGTTATCTAACCCATTTTAATCAGGTTATTCAGGATGAAAATATTCAGGAAATTGATCCCCTCCGCAATTTCTCCGGCGGCGGTTTATTAACCCTCAACGCTAACTTAAAAACCCTTCTGGAAACGGAAATCACCAAAACCTGTTTACAGAAAAAAGGCGCTGTGGGGGACTTTGAGCCAGAGCCGCCCTTCCTCCTAGCCCTACGTTGTTTGGTGGGGTTATTGGCGGATCAGTGGGCTAAAACTGGAGGGAAAAATTGATGAAACCGCCGCTATTAGGAAGTTTGGTTTTAAGCCTGGCGCTAACGGCGCCGATGGGAAGTCACGCATTTGCGGTTAGCCTAGATCTAACAATCCTAGGCGTTCAGGGACAATCGGAACCGTCCTTAACCGAGCGCCTAGCCAATCCTACCCTTTGGGCCTTTGGCTTGGGTTTTATCGGCGCCGCCACAGGCTTAATCAGCGTTATTTTTCTGGAAAAACAAGACCGCCAGCTTAAGCAACTGACTAAAAACTACCGGGAGAGTCAACAGGAGATCAAAACCCTGACTCAGAAATTAGAAGGTTTAAAAGAAGAGCAAGCCCAGAGTTACCATAAATTTAAAAGCAATTACCAAAAACTGCAAGTTTGGATCGAGCGCCTGCCGGAATTATCCAAAGAAGTGCAACAGCAACGGGAGCGTATCCTACTCCTAGAACAGGGCAAACCCACCATTCCGCCGTTTTTCCCCGCGGATACTCCCTCTTATGTACCAACGGAAAATTTAGCGAAGTCCCCAGAGGTTTTACCAAAAACATCAGCATCCTCAGAGATTGATCCGACTCCCATCTCCGAATTAAAAGAAATTATCAGTCAATTTAACCAAAAAAGCATCCCCTACTTCCACAGCGCCATTTTTTTCCCCCTCAAGCCCACCCAAGCCTCCGTGGAAGGCAGTCAATCCTCCCTAGACGGGCGCTCCCAAGTGGAATTTGAAACCCTCGCCGATGTCGGCCAAGCTTCCTATCTCGGCTTTTCCGCCGACGGCGCCGCCTGGCTGATTCCCAACATCACCCTCCCCAACGTGGGACGAGTCATTAACCAACTGGAAGACAACCCCGGCATTTTCGCCTTGTCTCCCGCCGGCGCCGAGCGGCGCTTGATCGCTCCGGCTAAACTCCAGAGTTTCGGCGCCGGCCTTTGGAAAATCGAGGAGCCGGGAGAATTTGGTTGAATCCCCACTAACGCTTTAGACGTTCATAGTCCAGTTTTGACTGGGGAGGAATTACCATCCCGTTTCGGGGGGCCAGACCCGTCAACAAGTCGGCGTACTGGTCAATGCAATGATCCCGGGAAAAATGCCGTTCCGCGTAATCCCGGGCCCGGCGCCCTAGGCGCTCCACCATCTCGGGGCGCTGTCTCAAGGTTTCGATAAAGTCCGCTAGCCCCTGGGCGTCGCCGTTGACAATAGCCCGGCCGCAGTCCGCGGCTTCCACAATCTGCCGCAGATAGGAATGGGGTTCGCAAATCACTGCGACGGGGCGCCCCACCGCCAGACAACTGTAAAACTTACTCGGGGCGATCAGACCCTCCATGCCTTTGTCTAAACTCACCAAACTCAGGTCGCAGGCCGTGAGGGAATAGGGGATCATTTCCTTGGACTGAAGAGGCAAAAAGAGGCAGTTATTTAAACGGCGCTCTTCCACAAAGGCTTTAAACGGTCGCAGTTTCGCTCCCTTGCCAATAACGACAAACCGAACCGGCGCTTCCCGTAGAATCAGCGCCGCCTCCATGATGGTTTCAATATCGTGACAGCGCCCGAGATTGCCGGAATATAAAATGGTGAAAATCTGGTCTAGACCCTGTTCTCTGGCGAATGTATTCTCTGACTTGGGCAAGGGTTGGATCGACTCTAGATCTGTCCAGTTGTGGATAACAGTAATTTTACCCTTGGTTTCTGGACATTGCGCCACAATCAGATCTTGCATCGTGGAACTGAGAACAATGATCGCCTCCGCCTGTCGCCAGACCTGTTGATTGAGGATTTGCCAAAACTTGATCAACCAATGATCCGCCGGCAGAACCCCCAGTGCCGCCACCACATCGGGGTAAAGATCGTAAATCAGGCTAACGTAGGGGCGCCGGTAGAGGACTTTCAAGGCTAGGGCTAAAATGCCTAAATAGGGCGGCTCCGTCGTCACCAGTAAAAGATCCCCTTGACGGTGGCGCTTGCGGAGTTTCACCAGCGCCCTTAAACAATAGAGCAAACCGCCCACGGCCCGCCCCCGAATCCGCTCCGGCCAAATGCGAGAAGTGCGGGTGCGACGGATCAAGACCCCGTTCTGAACCTCCACCGGCGTCGCCAAAGGCTGATCGTAGGCGTAGCCCGGTTGCCCCACAAAGACCTGCACTTCCTGGCCCCGCTCCGTTAAACCCGTCGCCAACTCTTCGATCAACTGCCCCGTGGCGGCGTAATCCGGCGGGAAAAATTGGGTCAGGATCGCGATTTTCATAAAATATCAATATTTGAAATACTTTGGTTCTTTAAGGGCGACGGGACAGTTTTAAGGAATTGCCTTCAGGATTATACAGGATTCAAACCAGAAAGAACTTATGGACTTTACCGAAAGAGCGTCTGAGCAAGGAGAAGGCGCGTCCGTGATTGCGCGGATAGGATTGGTACGAACAAAACCGGTTTTGAGGCTTCCTCTGAAAAGCTAGCTCCGACAAATATCAAGAAAACCTGACATTGAAATCGGCGGCGCCGCCACCGGACATCGGATCGGTCTTTTTATCAAGATTCTCTGACATAGCGATCCCCGAAAGGGGTATAGCGCCGTTGAAGTCCCCGAAATAAGCGATGGATCCCCTTGACGATTCCGGGAGGGGTTCTGTTACATAAGGTTAAGCAAGCGATCCCCGCTGGGTATAAATTCCTATCCCCGAGGGAGTCGCCCTGTCACCTAAACGTCCCCGTTGACCAGACGACTCAAATTTCCTTAGTCTCTTGGCTCTTTGAACTCGTCTTCAGCACGCTTAGGAGTTCTAAACGATTGGAGAGTTATCCTCATGGCACAGGAACGTCCCCCCTTGGAAGAGATGACCCTGCGACAACTCCGGCGCGTCGCCAGCGAATACAACATCTCCCGTTACAGTCGAATGCGTAAATCGGAGTTGGTCTCGGCGGTGGCCAACGCAATGCAGTCCGTCTCCTTTGCAACCGCTCCCCGACAATCCCTTAATCCTATTCTGGAGGAACAAACTGTGGAAGCCTCGAAATTTGAACTGGGTCAAGACGATAAAGTCGGCGCTCCCCTGACCCAGGTGGACGCCGGTTTAGGCGATCTCCCCGGCGGCTACGGGGAAAGTCGTATCGTCTTACTGCCCCGGGACCCCCAATGGGCCTACGCCTACTGGGACGTCAGTAATGAACATAAAGAAGAGCTACGGCGCCAAGGCGGCCAGCAGTTGACCCTCCGGCTCTACGATGTCACGGATCTGGACTGGCAAAGCCAAAGCCCCCACAGCGTTCAAGAATACGCCTGCGACGAGTTGGCTCGGGAATGGTATCTGCCGATCCCCGTCAGCGACCGGGACTACGCCCTTGATATCGGCTATCGCACCTTTGACGGCCGCTGGTTAGTTCTGGCCCGCTCGGCGCCGATTCGGATTCCGCCGGTTTATCCCTCCGACTGGGTTGAGGATGTCTTTATCACCGTTAACTGGGACGAAGACCTCAAAGGCAGAACCCTCTATCAACTGGTGCCCCCCAGCAAGCGGGTCGCCGGCGCCGAAGCGGGGATCTACGACCAGGTCTTCGATTTGGCCCAGAGCGCCGAAGCCCAACGGTTAGCCGGTTCCCTCTACGGCTCCATGCAACACGTCCCCGGCTCCATGGCGCCGGAACAGGTTCTCAGTTCCTACGTCTTTCCTTCCGGGATGGGCATGTGGGGCGGCGTTCCCACCCTCTCGGGAATCACGGGCTTGTCCGCCTTGACCCTGTCCGGTCTGGGGATGGGTTTGGGCGTCGGCGCCGTCTCTAGCGCCGAATTTATGTCCTCCGAAGCGCCCAACAAACCCCGCAAGTTCTGGCTGGTGGCGGACGCGGAATTAATCGTTTACGGCGCGACGGAACCCGACGCCACGGTGACCATCGGCGGCCGTCCCATTAAGCTCAACCCCGACGGCACCTTCCGCTTCCAGATGTCCTTCCAGGACGGTTTAATTGATTACCCCATCATGGCGGTGGCGGTGGACGGCGAACAAACCCGTTCCATTCACATGAAATTTAACCGAGAAACGCCTTCCCGTCATACCAACACGAAAGAAGAAGCCGTGTTGGAGTGGCCGGTCTAATCTCGGCCCACAAGTTGCCAACCCAGTTCCCCCCCAGCGGGGGATTTTTTTTGGGTTAACGCCCCGGCGACTGATATCATATAGAGTTTGCAGAGTTTGCAGAATTTTACTCTTTGTGGAAAGGAGACCCTAGCGTGGCTCGTATGTATTATGATCAAGACGCCAATCTTGATCTTCTTAACGGCAAGACCGTGGCGATTATTGGTTATGGCTCCCAGGGCCATGCCCACGCCCTGAATTTAAAAGACAGCGGCGTCAATGTGGTGGTGGGACTCTATAGCGGCAGTCCTTCCGTCGCCAAGGCGGAAGCGGCGGGGTTAACGGTCTTATCCGTAGCCGAGGCCGCCCAAAAAGCGGATTGGGTGATGATCCTTCTGCCGGACGAAGTCCAAAAAACCATTTACCAGGCGGAAATCGCGCCCCACCTTCAGGAGGGGAACGTCCTCTTCTTCGCCCACGGCTTTAATATCAACTTCGCCCAGATTGTGCCGCCTCCCTTTGTGGATGTGGTCATGGTGGCGCCGAAGGGGCCCGGTCATCTGGTGCGCAGAACCTACGAGCAAGGGCAAGGGGTGCCGGCGCTGTTCGCGGTCTATCAAGACGCCAGCGGTCAAGCTCGGGAGCGAGCCATGGCCTACGCCAAGGGGATCGGCGGCACTCGGGCCGGCATTTTAGAAACCACTTTCCGGGAAGAAACGGAGACGGATTTGTTCGGGGAGCAAGTGGTGCTCTGCGGCGGTTTAACGGCGCTGATTAAGGCCGGGTTCGACACCCTGGTGGAAGCCGGCTATCAGCCGGAGTTGGCCTACTTTGAGTGTCTCCACGAAGTCAAACTGATTGTGGATCTAATTGTGGAAGGCGGCTTAGCCAAAATGCGGGACAGCATTTCCAACACCGCCGAGTACGGCGACCTGACTCGGGGCCCCCGCATTATTACCGATGAAACTCGGGCGGAAATGCGTCAAATTCTAGCGGAAATTCAAACCGGCGCCTTCGCTCGGGAATTTGTGCTGGAAAATCAAGCGGGCAAACCGGGCTTCACCGCCATGCGGCGCCGGGAGTCGGAGACCCTGATTGAAGAGGTGGGCAAGGATCTGCGGGCCATGTTTAGTTGGTTGCAGAAGTAGGGCTTATCTGTTCCCCCCTTTCAAAGGGGGGTTAGGGGGGATTCTGAAGGCGCCGATGGAAAAATTTAAGCAAATCTTCCACTTTGGCTTAAACCCAACTTGGGGCAAGGGCCGTCCTCCCTACCGGCGCTGAAAAAAATAAAAATGGTAACAAATCATACAGTTGTCCCGTCACCCCTGCCCTGAATTCGTGATATATCTGGGCATAGGAGCAAGCACTAGAAGGTTTTTATGCTATCCCTTGACGTTCCCCAGTATGCGTCCGCCCAGAAATTAAGTCAAACTTACCGGATCCTGGTGGTGGAAGATGAAGAAGTGATCCGGCAAATGTTAGTTCTGGCGCTCCAGGAAGAAGGCTACGACGTCCTCTGGGCGGAGGATGGCCGCAGCGCCTTGGCGCTGATTCAAGAGATTGAAGCCGCCTCCAATCAACCGCCTATCGATCTGATGTTGCTGGATCTGATGCTTCCCCAGGTCAATGGTTTAGATATTTGCCGCACCCTCCGTTACCAGGGCAACACCCTGCCCATCCTCATCGTCAGCGCCAAGGCCAGCGAAACGGATCGGGTTTTGGGGCTAGAAGTCGGCGCCGATGATTACCTGAGCAAACCCTTTAGTATGCGAGAATTGGTCGCCCGTTGTCGGGCTCTGATTCGGCGCCAAAGTTTCGGCGCCGGTTCCACCAACACCTTCCGCAAGTTTCGGGATTTGGTGCTCTATCCCAAGGAATGTCGAGTGGTTCTGCGGGGAGAAGAGGTCAACCTAGCGCCGAAGGAATACCGCCTGCTGGAATTGTTTATGACCCATCCCCGCCGGGTTTGGTCGAGGGAGCAACTGATCGAGCAAGTCTGGGGCATGGATTTTTTAGGCGACACCAAAACCGTGGACGTTCATATCCGCTGGTTACGGGAAAAATTAGAGCTGGATCCCAGTCAGCCTGAGTATATTATTACGGTCAGAGGTTTTGGCTATCGGTTTGGCTAGACTGTTAATTTTCTCTTAACCTCGTCTATTCTAAATAGGTGTTGGCGTAGCGACCGCGGGGAGAAGCGATGGATGTTTTGGCCCTAGTTTTGGGCGGCCTCCTAGGCTTTGCCCTGGGATTGGGGGAGCGCTGGCGCCTCAAGCGCCGGTTAATGCCTTTTTTGACTTCCCTGGAAGATACGCCTCAGGTCGCCCGTTCCCTCTCGCTAATTTCTTTAGTGCGTCGGGAACTCGCTTACCTCAAAGACCGGGAATCCCGTTTGCTGGACGAGCGAAACCAGTCCCGATTTATTTTAGAGCAGGCCCCCTGGGGCTATCTCCAGGTGGATCAAGACAACCATTTACTCTGGTGTAACCGTCAGGCCCAGAAATGGCTCCAGATTGACCGCTGGGAGCCGCGACAGTACCGGCTACTCCTGGAATGGGTTCGGTCTTCCGAATTAGATCAATTGGTGGAGCGGACTCGCCAGACCCAGACCCCCCATATTCAGGAATGGCTTTTTTTTCCGCCCATTACCCCGGAGACCCTTAATCCAGGCAATCTCTCCTCCTGGCTCTTGAAGGGCTATAGCTATCCTTTGTCCGATGGACAGGTGGCCATTTTTATCGAAAATCTCCAGCCCCTCGCGGAACTACGCCGTAGTCGCAATCAGGTTTTCGCCGATCTGACCCACGAGTTACGCACGCCCCTAACGGCCATTTCTCTAGTGGCCGAGGCCCTCTTTCCCCGGCTCCAATCCCCGGAACAGGCCTGGGTGGGGCAAATGTTGACGGAAACCGAGCGCCTACGCACCCTGGTGGACGAATGGCTCAGTCTCTCTCAAATTACGGAGAATCCGGGGCAGTGCCTCGACTTAGAAGATTTGGATCTGCGAGACGTTTTGCTCTCCAGTTGGCAGCGCCTGTTACCCTTAGCTCAGGAAAAACAGATTCAACTGGATTACCAAGGCGCCGAGCAGTTATGGCTTCGGGGCGACCGGGATCGACTCATTCAAGTGTTTATCAATTTATTTGACAATTGTCTGAAACATAGTCCAGAGACGGGGGTGATTACGGTTCGCGCCGATTTAGGCTCCTCCCAAGCCCAGGTGCAAGTGTTGGATCAAGGCGCCGGTTTTAATCCCCAGGATCTACCCTTTATTTTTAACCGCCTTTACCGGGGCGATCCCTCCCGCCATCGGGGCCAATCTCCCCGTTCCGGGAGCGGCTTGGGGTTGGCCATCGCCAAAGAAATTATTGAAGCCCATCAGGGAACCCTCGGCGCCGCCAACGATCCGCAAACGGGAGGGGCTTGTTTCACCGTGACCTTGCCGATTCCCTCAGAGGTTGTTTAAAAAGAGTGAACGCCTCAGTTTGATCCCCCCTTGGACTTTACTTGTCTGTTTAACCGGCTCTAGCCCCCTAAATCTCCCAATTCTGGGGGACTTTGAACTGAGAAAGGCTCTGCACTCCCCCCAAAGTTGGGGGGCTGGGGGGGCAATACAAGAGTAATGGCTAGATGTGTATACAAGGATCTCCCAAGTATTTTCGCAAGTAAGGAGAAAAGACTTCATAAATTAAGGTCAACGGTTTACCGGCGTGCCAGAACAAATAATGACGCCCCCAAAAGGGCCCGGTTTCTTGAAAGGCGGTTGCTAAAGCGGGCTGGTTTCCATAGTACAGACCCTGCACATCCCGATAGAGTTCGCTGTGGAGGCGGGACAAACTCTCCCAAATGGGCAAACTGCGATTTTCCAAATACTCGTCCACCTGACTGGCGTCCCACCAGGAGACGGCGTAGGCTAACCGCTGACCCGAGGCGGTTCTTAACCAGACCTGGCGTCGGAGCCAAGGACGAGGCACGGCTTCGATTTGGGCCGGCGCCGCCGGATCGGCTTTTTCCGCTAAGGACATGTCTAACACGTCCACTTCGGTTTTTTCCCCCGTCAGTAGTTGCAAGTGGCGGGTGGGAGAGCCGTCTCCGAGGATGAGCATTTGCCAAGCCGGCGCGAGTTGGCGGTGGGGCAGTCCGCTTTTCACGGTTTGTTGATCGCCTTGCCACAGTAGCTGTAGGCTGTGCCAGGCGGAAGCCGGCGCCGTTGCAGGAGAATGTATCAAAATGAGATTACAAAAATTTACTTCATTTTTTAAGATAACAAAATCTTTCGTTCAAACGGGTTAGGAGTCCGGCAGGAGGCCGCAGATCTGCAACCGTTGCGCCAGCGCCGGAAACCAGCCGGTGAAGCCCCAGATCGTGGAACCGAGCGCCGGCAAATGACCCTGGGGCGCCCAAACATTAAAACTGAGTTCCTTATAGGGGACGAGACGATTATTATTGCGCCAGCCCACCTGGGTGCAAAATTGTTTCCAAGCTTGAGCGTCCGGTTCCCAGTGGGAGCAAATTTGTTGATAGATCCGAGCTTGTGCCGTAAACCCAAAGCGTTGACCGCTGCCCTCCGCCCAAATCCGATCCAAAGCCCGCAGATCCTCGCAGACCAAGTTTTCCACATGGACTCGATCCAGCCAGCCCGCCTTTTCCCGATCGGCCAACTTGAGCAAGAGGCGGGCCGTTTCCACATCCGCCTCCCGGAGTCGGCCCCGACTGAGGAGATCCTGCAAAAAACTATAATCTAAACCCAGCGCCGAGGTTGGCTCCGCGTTATAAACCGGGTGAACCGTAGGAGCGGAGGTTTCCACTCTGGGTTGGGGGTTGGGCGCCGGTTTTTCGGGTTTAGGCGCGGTCCCTGGGGATGGCGTCGAGATGAGCGGCGCCGGCGGTCGTTTGACCGAAACAAACGGAACTGGCTCGGGTTTCAGCGGAGCCGAGGGGGACGGAGCCGGAGCGCCGGAAAAAAGAGCCAACCATTCCAAAATCGAAGCGGGACGGTCGCCGGGGAGCAGTTCCATGCCCTTGAGGATGGCGGCGTTGACCTGCTCGCTCAGGCCGGGATTGTATTGAATCGGGGGAATTAAGCGGGCCCCCTGGTGACGAATCGGCGCTGGAAAGGGCAGTTGTAGGGTCAGGAGGTAGTAGAGGGTCGCCGCCAAGGCGTAGACGTCGGTGTAGGCGCCCCGCTTAGCTTTGCGTTTGTATTGCTCTAGGGGCGCGAAGGACTCCGTGCGAGCGTTGGTATGATCTCCTGTCTCATCCTGGACAAACTCCCGAGCCAGCCCAAAATCAATCAGCACCGCCTCCCGGTTTTTCTCCCGAAGCATGATATTGGCGGGCTTGACGTCCCGGTGTAAAAAGCCTTGACGGTGAACGTAATCCAGCGCCGAGCCGATTTGTTGGATATAGCGCAGAGCTTCGGCTTCCCCTAATCCCCCCTTGGCGTGGGCGTATTGCCGCAGATTTCCCCCCGCCACGTACTCCATCACCATGCACCAGAGGTCTCGCTCCTGACAGATATTATCGACGCGAATAATGTGGGGATGACTGCACTTAGCTAAACGAAAGGCTTCTTGGATGAAACGCTCTTGATGCTTGGCAAAATCCGCCCGGGTCTGCATCAGGGCGTTGAGGGTTTTAATGGCGACCCAACGGTTCTCGACCCGATCCTGGGCCCGGTAGGTGACCCCCGCTCCCCCGTATCCCAAAACTTTGGCGATAATGTACCGTCCATTCTGGAGGGTGGTTCCGGGTTGCCAATGGCTCATTGGAAGAAAATCAGGGACAAAAGTGCTGGCGGAGATCTAGAAAGGGTTACACCCAATTTGAAGAAAGGATCTAGAGTCTAAATATTATAAACGATTCCCCGGCGGCGCCTCTTCGGCCCTCGCAGACTTTGTTTAAACCGAGTCAGTCGTCTAGCTAACGGGCGAGGATGGCGGGAACGATGATCGCCGCCGTGGTGGCCACAATCAGCCCAAAGGCCAGATTAACCACTTGTTGGGAGGACTGCTGATAAATTTCCACCCGGTCGTTGGTGCGCATAATCTCCACCTTGAGACCCTCCACATCGGTTTTCAGACCGGCAACATCGGTTTTCAGACCCTCTACATCCGTCACTAAATGCTGGATTAGGGCTTTGATTTCTACTAATTGCTCAGAATCGGTCATGGCAACCCCACTGGGATAGGCGCTAGAGATGATTGGGAGTCCCCTTTAAGCTTACCGTAGCGCGCCCCTTCTTTTCCGGGCCCCAAGTTTTCCGTCTCGACCACCGGCGCTGGGTACAATGGAGAAGTTTTTTGAGGGTTTTTCCCCATGGCTTACGAACCCCTCCACCATAAATATCGTCCCCAAACCTTCGCCGACCTGGTGGGGCAGGAAGCCATCGCCGAGACCCTCACCAACGCCATTCTCAGCGAGCGCGTCGCTCCGGCCTATCTCTTCACGGGGCCCAGGGGCACGGGCAAAACCTCCTCCGCCCGCATTTTAGCCAAGTCCCTCAACTGCGTCAGCGGCGCCAAACCCACCCCCTCACCCTGCGGTCAGTGCGAAACCTGTCGGGCCATTATCCTCGGCTCGGCGCTGGACGTGATTGAAATCGACGCGGCTAGTAATACGGGCGTTGATAATATCCGGGAGATCATTGAGCGGGCCCAATTTGCCCCGGTGCAATGTCGATATAAAGTATATGTGATTGATGAATGTCATATGCTCAGTACAGCGGCATTTAATGCCCTCCTGAAAACCCTAGAAGAACCGCCGGAAAGAGTTATTTTTGTCCTCGCCACCACCGATCCCCAACGGGTGCTTCCCACTATTATTTCTCGCTGTCAGCGCTTTGATTATCGTCGCATTCCTTTGACGGCGATGGTCAATCATTTACAAACTATTGCGGATCAGGAAAATATTAATATTGACCCGACGGCGCTGAACCTCGTGGGACAAATGGCCAACGGCGGGCTACGGGACGCGGAGAGTTTATTGGATCAATTGAGTTTAATTGCCGGCGTCATTACCCCGGAAAAGGTCTGGGATCTCGTCGGCGCCGTGCCGGAGCGGGATTTATTGGCGCTGTTAGAGGCCTTGGCACAGGACGAGGCGGAGGCGGTTCTGCGGCAGTGTCGGCAAATTTTGAACCGGGGACGGGAACCTCTGACCGTTCTGCAAAATTTGGCGGGGTTTTATTTAAATTTGCTCATCGCCAAAACAGCGCCGAAAAGCGCCGACTTGGTAACCGTAACCCAGGAAACCTGGCGCAGTCTGGTTCAACTGGCCCAGCAGTGGGAAATCGGCGCCATCCTCCAGGGGCAACAGCGCCTCAAGGAAAGCGAAGTCCAATTGCGGAATACGACCCAGCCCCGGCTTTGGTTGGAAGTGACGCTCTTAAACCTCCTGCCGTCGGCCTGCGTTAGCGCCGCGGTTAAAGCCGCGCCAGGACAACCGACAACCCCGAGGGTTACCGCCCAGCCGGTTACGACCCCAGTTAAAACCGCTCCCCAAGATCCAGAACAATCCCCGGCGCCGCTCCCCCCGGAAACCGACTCCGAGAGCGTTGATTTAGAGAAACTCTGGGCCCAGGTTATCAATCATCTCTCTAACCTCTCCCAGGGACTCTTTCGCACTCAAGCCCAACTGACGGCGCTGGATCACCATACCGCCCAGATCCGGCTCAAAAGCGCGCCCTTGCTGAAAATCGCCCAGAGTAAAACTCAGGAGTTAGAAAGCGCCTTCGCCACCGTTCTCGGTCGGTCTCTGCGAGTGCAGTTGCAAGGCCCCGGCGCCGCGGAGCTAGAGAAAGCCGCCCTGGTGGAGACTGCTACCCCCAGACCGGCGCCGGAACGACCCGCTCCGGTAAATCCGCCTCCGGTGGTTAATCCCTCTCCCGCGCCGGAGCGTCCAGCGCCGCCCGCTGTCAATCAACCAGTTCTTGACCGTAAACCAGTTTTAGAAGAGCAACCCCGCCCACCAGCGGCGCCAGAGGACGGGCAAAAGGTTTCGGTTCAGAAGGCGGTGGAGCAACTGGCAAAAAGCTTCGACGGCGCTATTATTCCCCCCGATCCCCAGGAAACCTCGGCGCTGGAGCCGCCTAAGCCCAAAGTCAAAGGTCGCCCCCCAGTTGTGATTCCAGAAGGCGAGGATGAAGATATTCCTTTTTAACTGAAAACTAAGGCGGCACCCGGATTTGAACCGGGGGTGGAGATTTTGCAGACCTCTGCCTTACCGCTTGGCTATGCCGCCGTTCCTTGCTTTGTCTTAAACTACTATATCAGAAGCGAGGAGCGACAGGGGTTAGATTTCCGACCTTTTCTAGGAGTCCAGGCATGAAGCGCCGCCGGTTAACGCCCTATTTTCTCAGCCTAGCCCTGTGTTTAGGATTGGGCCATAACCCGTTAAACGCCCAGACGCCGGAATTGGCGGCGCTTCTGCGGCAAGCCAAACAATCCGTGGCCGCGAGGGATGTTCCCGGCGCCATCGCTCTCTATCGCCAAGCCGCGAGCCTCGCCCAGGATAACCCCCAGATTTGGGAAAGTTTGGGGTATTTGTTGGTCTATCAAGGACAGTACGCCGAAGCGGCAGGCGCCTATGAGCGGGCGCTGGCGCTCGATCCCCAAAACCCGGATTTTTATGACGGTTTGGGCTTTAGCTATAGTCATTTGGGAGAGTTAGACCGGGCCTTGACCGCCTATAGCGGCGCCCTCAGCCTTGAGCCTCAAAACCCCAAATACCTCCAGGCGCTGGGGGTCGTTTTTCTCCGTCTGGGGGATTACGACCGCCTGACGGCAACCGTGGCCCAACTCTTGGCCCTAGAACCGGGGAATGTGGACGCGCGGATCCTCAAAGGCTCGGGTCTGGTGCAAAGCGGGCGCTGGCGGGAAGCTATCGCCTTTTTACAACCCCTGCAACGAACCCGCCCCGCTAATTTAGAACTGGCTCTCCTCTTGGCTAAAGCCCAGGCGGGACAGGGAGAACTGGAGACGGCGAAAACCACCCTGACCCCTTGGTTAAAGTCGGCGCCGGATGATTTTGCGCTCTGGCTGACCTGGGGGGAACTGTTGGAGAAAGAGAAAAAATTTACCGAAGCTTTGGAAAGTTACCAGACCGCCCGGCGCTGGGCGCCCCAGTCCCCGGAGGTTCAGTTGGCTATCGGTCGCGTTTATTTAGATCTGGGACAAACTCGGGAGTCGATACGAACGCTCCGAGAATTAACCGAGCGATTTCCCCAACAGGCGGAGGCGTTTTATCTGCTGGGCTTGGCCTATAGCCGCACCTCCCAGCCGGAACCCGGACGGCGCTATCTGCAACAGGCCCGGGAGCTTTTCCAAAAGCAAAATAACGGCGCCGGGGTGGAAAAAACGCGGGAACTCCTGCAAAAAGTCTATTAACAAAATTTACCCGCCAATGGCCCCGCCTCAGTTTTGCCTCATTCCCTTCGGCTCCCCGGCCTATGGTCAAGCCCTGCTTCTGCGTCAAGCGATTTTACGCGCGCCCTTGGGCTTAGTTCTACAACCGGAGGAACTGGAGCGAGAGGCGGACTGTTTTCACTACGGCCTTTGGGACGAGGGCCAAACCCTGTTGGGCTACGGCATGGCGGCGCCGCAAACCGAGGAAGGGGTTAAAATCCGTCAATTTCTCATTCATCCCGATTATCAGCGACGGGGCCTCGGCGCTTTTCTCCTGCAAACTATGGAAGAACGCTTACAAACCCAAGGTTACCGCCAATGTTCGCTCCACGCCCGTTTACAGTCCGCCGGGTTTTATCTGAAACAGGGCTACATCGTAACCAGCGCCGTCTTTTGGGAAGTGACCCTTCCCCATGTGGAAATGAAGAAACGCTTAACGGCGCCGCCGGTTGCCGACCACAAAAAAACGCCCCCGGTCTAGGGGCGTTTGAACTTTAAAACCTAGCTCAAGCTAGAGGGCGTTAGCGCCGGCGACCACTTCCAGCAGTTCCTGGGTAATGGCGGCTTGGCGGGCTTTGTTGTAGGACAGGGTCAGGGAGCCAATCAGTTGCCCGGCGTTGTCGCTGGCGTTGCTCATGGCGGTCATCCGGGCGGCCAGTTCGCTGGCGGCGGATTCCTGAAGCGCCCGCAGAAGTTGGTTGGTGTTGTAAAGGGGCAGAAGGGCGCCGAGGATTTGGGCGGGATCCTGCTCAAAGATCATGTCCTGGGGGAAGGCGCTGACTTCGGAGGATACTTTTTCCCGCTCCACTTGGAACTTGCCGCCCCGGGTGAGGACGCGGAAAATTTCATCGTCCTGCACCGCTAGCCCCTGGGTGGTCAAGGGGAAGAGGGTCTGCACCACGGGTTGGGAACTGATCAACGAAACAAAACGGGTATAAATTAACTCTACCCGATCCACCGCTTCCGAGATAAAGAGAGATACCAGGGTATCGGCAATTTCCGCGGCCTCGTCCGCCGTGGGGATTTGGTTCAAACTGGCGTAGGAGGCGGCCACCGTGGCGTTCCGGCGCTCGAAGTACTGGGTGGCCTTGCGACCCACAAGGACGAACTGGACGTTAATCCCCTGGGCGGTCAATTCTTTGGCGCGTTGCTCCGCCCGGCGGATCACATTGGCGTTATAGCCGCCGCAGAGACCCCGGTCGCCGGAAACCACCAGCAGAGCCACGGTTTTAGCTTCCCGTTGCTCAAACAGGGGCAAGTTGGCGTCGGCGAAAGCGAGGCGGGATTGGAGATTGTAGAGCACCTGAGCCAGGGCGTCGGCAAAGGGGCGGGTGGCGATGACCTGCTCCTGGGCCCGGCGCACCTTAGCCGCGGCCACCAAGCGCATGGCTTCGGTGATTTTTTTGGTGTTTTTAACGGACTGAATCCGGTCTCGAATGGCTTTGAGGTTAGGCATCGGCGTTTACCCTAGGAATTTTGAATATGAATTTAATACTCGAAAGGCCGCTCCCTGAACCCGTCGCCCCCTTCGGCTACGCTCAGGGGGCGGGTCGAGGCTCAGGGGGCGGGTCTAGAAAGCGCCGCTAGCCTAAGCGCCGAAGGCCTGGGTAAACTCTTTGATGCCGTCCTTGAGGAGGGTTTCCGCTTCTTCGCTGAGCGCCTTTTCCGAGGAGATAATTTCCACATACTTGGGCTTGTTGGTTTTCAGGTATTCCCGCAGACCGGCGGCGAAGTCCACCACTTTTTCCACGGGGATTTTATCGATGTAACCGTTCAAACCGGCGTAGGAAATAGCCACCTGTTCCCAAACGGAGAGGGGGGAGTTTTGGGGTTGTTTCAGCAGTTGACGCAGGCGCTGGCCCCGACCCAGTTGGGCTTGGGTGGCGGCGTCCAAATCCGAGGCGAATTGGGAGAAGGCTTCCAGCTCGGCGAACTGGGCCAGTTCCAGTTTCAATTTCCCGGCCACCTTCTTCATGGCTTTGGTCTGGGCCGCGGATCCCACCCGGCTCACGGAAATCCCGGCGTTAATGGCGGGACGGAAACCGGCGTTGAAGAGGTCGGTAGTTAGGAAGATCTGACCGTCGGTGATGGAGATCACATTGGTGGGAATGTAGGCGGAGACATCCCCGGCTTGGGTTTCAATCACCGGCAGCGCAGTCATACTGCCGCCGCCCAGGGCGTCGCTCAGTTTAGCGGCCCGCTCCAACAGGCGGGAGTGAATGTAGAAGACGTCGCCGGGATAGGCTTCCCGTCCGGGGGGGCGCCGGAGCAGAAGGGACATCTGGCGGTAGGCTTGGGCTTGCTTGGAGAGATCGTCGTAGATCACCAGGGTGCTCTTGCCCTTGTACATAAAATATTCCGCCAGGGTGGCGCCGGTGTAGGGGGCCAAATATTGGAGGGTGGCGGGGTCGTTGGCGTTGGCGGCCACAACGATGGTGTAGTCCATGGCGCCTTTTTCCGTCAGGGTATCGATCACCTGGGCGACGGTGGAGGCTTTTTGACCGATGGCCACATAGACGCAGATCACGTCTTCGGATTTCTGGTTAATAATCGTGTCGATGGCGATGGCGGTTTTGCCGGTTTTGCGGTCGCCAATGATCAGCTCCCGTTGACCCCGACCGATGGGAATCATGGCGTCGATGGCGGTAATCCCGGTCTGCATGGGTTCGCAGACGGATTTCCGGGCCACAATACCCGGGGCCGGCGATTCGATTAAGCGGGTTTCCGAGGAGGCGATGGGGCCTTTGCCGTCGATGGGGGCCGCCAGGGCGTCCACCACCCGACCCACCATGGCGTCGCCCACGGGAATCTGAGCGATGCGGCCGGTGGTTTTCACCGTGCTTCCTTCCTGAATGCCAAAGCCGTTGCCCATCAACACGGCGCCGACGTTGTCTTCTTCGAGGTTAAGGGCAATGCCGACGGTGCCGTCTTCAAACTCCAAAAGCTCCTGGGACATCACCTGTTCCAGTCCATAGATGCGAGCGGTGCCGTCCCCCACCTGGAGCACGGTGCCCACATTGGAGACCTGCACGCTCTGGTCGTAGGATTCAATCTGTTCCCGGATGATACTGCTGATTTCGTCGGGTCTGATGCTAACCATAGTTGTGAATTCCTGAGAAGTTCCGAAAGGGTTTAAAAGAGGGAAAAGATTTTAGAGAGCGCCGCCGAGGTTGAGGCTAATGCGCCGCAACTGTCCCCGCAGACTGGAATCGAAGACCTGGGAGCCGACTTTGATCACCACGCCGCCGATAATGTCGGGGTCGATGACGGTTTCCAGTTCCACCGCTTCGGCGCCGGTCAGTTGTTTGACCTTGGCCGCCACGGTTTCCCGTTGGGATTCCGTCAGTTTCAGCGCCGAGGTCACTTCCGCCAACACCGTGTTGGTGGCCTTGCGCCAGAGAGTCAGGTATTGCTCGCAGATGGGGGCCAAGAACATAATCCGGCGCTTGTCCACCAGCAACAACATAAAGTTCACCAAGTAACTATTGGCGCCTTGTAAAACCCGCCGTAGGAGGGCTTTTTTGTTTTCGTCCTTGACCACGGGGCTGGCCAGCGCCTGCTCCAGTTCGGGATTTTCTTCTAGCGCGTCCAGCAAGGATTTAAGGACGTCGGCGAACTCCTGCCCCAGATGCTTGTTCTGAGCCAGGGACATGAGCGCCTGGGCGTAGGGATCGGCGATTTCGCTACTGTACATCGAACCTTTCATCTAACGGCCTCCAAGTTGAGCGATACTGCGTTCAATTAACCGATCCTGAACATTGTCGCTTAGGCGTCCCCGGAGGTCGCTTTCCGCTTTTTCCAGCGCCAGGGCGGCGATGCGACGTTTCAGTTCGCCGATGACCCGCTCCCGCTCGGCGCCGAGATCCTTGGCCGCGGATTCCCGCAGACGTTGGACGTCGATCTGAGCTTGGGCCAAAATTTCCGCCTTGGCGGTCTCCGCCCGTTGGGCGCCGCCGCTACGGATGCGCTCCGCCTCGGCCTGAGCCTGGGCTAGCTTTTCTTGCTCCTGGGCGAGGGTTTGGGCCGCCGTTTTCTGACGGGTTTCCGCCTCGGTTAACGCTTCCGCGATTTTAGAGCGGCGCTCTCCTAGAATTTTGCCTAGGGTTTTCGGCGCAAAGTAAATAACAATGCCTAGCAAAATGGCTAAGTTAAAGAGATTGGCTTCCCAAAAATCTAAATTGAGACCAAATCCCCCCTCCTCGGTCGCTAGGATTAACCAGGAATTCAACATAATGGTTTATCCACCCGCGTTAAACTAATTCGGGGCCTAATAATTTATTTAGAATCTGACGGCTGAGGGCGTCCACTTCCTGTTCCAAAGAACGGAGCGCCGATTGGCGTTGCTCTTCGATTTCCAGGGCGGCGGCTTCTTTTTGCGCTTGGGCTTCCCCCTGGGCGGCGGCGATTTCCTCCGCGGCTAACCGTCTCGCTTCCGTCTGGGCAGAGGCGATGACCTCCTGGGACTGGCGCCGAGCGTCGGTGATTTGTTGCTCGTATTCCGTCGTCAAGGCCTTCGCTTTTTCCAGGCGCTCCTTCGCGTCCGTATCTTGTTGGCGTAGATAGTCGGCCCGCTCGTCCAAAACCTTATTTAAAGGCTTGTAGAAAATGGCGTTGAGCGCAAAAGCCAACACCAAAAACTGCAATGCCATGAGGGGCAAGGTGGCGTCAAAGTCAAACATTTTAAAACACTGTGGTGGCGGATGTGGGCGGAAGATCCCCGCGGAGGGGGGAGAAGACGCGAGACCTCGCGTCCTCCGAAGCGCGAAAACCCAGACCTAGGCGAAGGGATTAGCGAACAGCAACACCAGCGCAATCACCAGACCGTAGATGGTCAAAGATTCCATGAAGGCGAGGGTCAGCAGGAGGGTGCCCCGGATTTTGCCTTCCGCTTCGGGTTGGCGGGCGATCCCGGCGACAGCTTGGCCAGAAGCGTTCCCTTGACCGATCCCAGGCCCGATAGCGCCTAAACCAACGGCGATGGCGGCGGCGAGAACGGAAGCGGCGGCAATGGTAGGATTCATGATGATTTTTTCCTTGTTTTAAAGAGAAAAGGTGGGTTAGAAAAGAGAAGACGTTTAGAGGCGCTCAAGGCCGGAGGGAAAAAGCTTAAAGAGGCTTAGTGCTCTTCGTGGCCTTCTTCCGACTCGATGGCTTCATGGATGTAGGCGCCGGCTAAGGTGGCGAACACCAGAGCTTGAATGGCGCTGGTGAATAAGCCTAGGGCCATCAGCGGCAGGGGAACGAATAGGGGCACCAGAAGCACCAGCACCGCCACCACCAATTCGTCCGCCAAAATGTTACCAAAGAGACGGAAACTCAGGGAGAGGGGCTTAGTAAAATCTTCGAGGATTTTGATGGGCAGAAGGACGGGAATAGGTTGCACATAGTTGGCGAAATATCCCAGCCCTTTCTTGCTCAAACCCGCGTAGAAGTAAGCTAAGGAGGTGAGGAGAGCCAAAGCGACGGTAGTGTTGATATCATTGGTGGGGGCGGCCAGTTCGGCCCCCGCCGGGATCTCAATCAACTTCCAAGGCAACAGAGCGCCGGACCAATTGGACACAAAAATAAAGAGGAATAGAGTGCCAATGAACGGGAGCCAGGGGCGATATTCCTTTTCTCCCAACTGGTTCCGGGCCAACTCCCGGAGAAATTCCAGCACGTATTCCATCAGGTTTTGAATCCCGCTCGGAACGCGCTGGGGGTTGCGGGTGGCTAAGAGGGAAGCGATCACCAACACCCCGATGACGAACCAGGAGGTGGCGAAGGTTTGCCCGTGGAGCTTGAGGTTGCCAATTTCCCAATACCACTGACGACCCACTTCCAGGGACGCTAGTGAATACATTTTTAAGACGCTCAAACCAGCTAACATTGTCATTCGGTGAGATTAACTCGGGGATCGCCCATTATTCTTCCTTAGCAAAGCGCCGAAGAAGAACAATAAAGACGGCTGGATAAGGACTCATGTTTTCCAGTCAGGACTGACCGTAAAGGGCGTCAGCCTGGGGAAGTCTGAGGAACTCGCCAAGGGCGTTAAGCCGGCGCCGACTTGAAACTCCGGGGAGTAAAAAGCGCGACCGCGGGGGCCCAAAGCGTTGACTCAAGGGGGTTTGCTCCCGCTCAAGGAGGGAGCCGCCTAAGCCAGAAGCCATCATATCACGGGCTTGTAACAGAAAATTTATTTTCTCCCCGGCGGTCAGGAGAAAAACCTGAGGAGAAATTACCCCTCGGAAGAGGGTAAGGAAAAGCGATGCCGGGTAATTTCCACCGTAATTTGCCCCCCAAAGCCCGGAATCGGCGGCGAGAGTTTGGTTAAAGATACTTTAACTTGTTCTACTCCCCCGAGGCGCAAAATTCCCAGGGCGATCTCTTCCGCTAAACGCTCCACTAAGGCGAATTTTTCCCCTTCGATCAGGGTTTTCACCGCGGCAATGGCTTGACGGTAGTCGAAAGTATCTTCTAAAGCGTCGCTTCGACCGGCCCGAGTCAGATCCGTCCAAAGAACCAGATCTACGGAGAACCACTGACCGAGGGTTCTTTCTTCCGCCAAAAACCCCGTGTAGCCATAAGAGCGAATATCTTGAATACGGATCTTGTCAAAGTGTTCTGAAATAGACATATAGTACTCATATTGGATTTGTAAATGAATACCTCTTCGAGTCGAGAGAAATTCACCGCCCCGCCTGAGACGGCGCCGAAGCGGATGGCTCCCCGTCAGTCCGGCGAGTCGTCGGTCTGAGGGGCGCCGACTTGAGCCTGCAAATGAGCGAGGCGTTCCCCAGCCTCTTGAAGTTGGGGATCGAAATCCAAGCTCACCTGATAGCGGGCAATGGCCGACAGGGGCGCCTCTAGCATTTCCAAAATCGCTCCCTGATGGAACCAAGCCAAGGCGTCCCGGGGATTCAAGCGGGTGGCCTCTTCAAAACAGGCGAGCGCTTCCTCCAGACGCCCCAAATTGCCCAGGGCGCTGCCGCGGTTATGCCAAGCCGGCGCTAATTGGGGATCGAGAGCCAAGGCTTTTTCCCAACTGGCCAGCGCCGCCTCTAGCTGTCCTTGATTAGCTTGCTCTAAACCCAACGCCATCCAAGCCTCCGCCGAGCCGGACTCTTCCGGTTCCTTGGCCTCGGGAAATTTTGCCAACAGAGCCTCGATAATTGTTTGGGGATCCGTTTCCGTTGGGGTTAACCCCAAATCCAAGGCCACTTGACCCGCTAAAACTGGATCGTTGCCGAGGCGCTCCCGCAATTCTTCGAGGGTGTAGGTTTCCAGTTCGCTTTCCTCCGGCGTCGGGAGCGACCCTGCGTCGGGACCGCCGTATTCCCAGACCTGAGCTTCCGCGCTTTGGTTTTGCCGGCCGTAGAGTTGACGAGCGATGTTATGGGAGAGACGGCCAATCGGTTCAATGCGGGGAAAGGACTGAGCCAGCTCCCCCAGACGCATCATCCGGGCCGCTAGGGTTAAATCCGGCGCCGACGCCGAAACTTTAGACTGAAAGCGCTCCAGCCAATCCACCCAAGGTCGAGTTTTCCCCCGCTCTCCCAACTGCTCGAAAAATTTTAGCACCCGCCCTTCATGCCAACCGTGGGCCACCCCTTCTAGCAGTTGTCGATAGAGAAATTCATAGTCCAGATCCGAGAGCGGTTCCGGCTCCGCCCGCAACTGGGGAGAACGAGCGCCAGCCAGACCCACCAAGGACTGAAGCCAGCGCCAGAGACGTTGAAAAAACTTTTGCATAGAGTTCGGAGACAGGTCGGGCGGCTGAATACTCAGATTTCAGAGATCAGATTATCAGTCATCGGAGATCCAATATAGCGGGCCAAGATGATTGACGGGGAGGATGTTTCTCCCTTAGGAGCCGGGTCGCCAACGCCTTGGGGTTAGCGATGGTTGTTATCTGGTATCCGATATCTGTTCCCTGTTATGATTTGGGGCTATGACTTTCCAGACTTCCGCCCTTCCCTCCCGGCGCCGTCTTTGGCTGGCGGCCGTTAAACCCCCCATGTACACCGTGGCGGTGATTCCCATTAGCGTCGGCTCCGCGGCGGCCTACGGCGTTGAGAAAACAGGCTCTTTCTCGGTTTTTGCCCTCTTCTTATTGGCCGCCATCGCGATTATCGCCTGGCTGAATCTGAGCAACGACGTTTTTGACGCCGACACGGGCGTCGACGCCAATAAAGCCCATTCCGTGGTGAATTTAACGGGAAATCGGCGCCTCGTTTTCTGGCTCAGTAACGCTTTTCTGGTCTTAGGGTTGGGAGGCGTTCTCGCCATAACGGCATTACAACAAGACTTCACCGTTTTAGGGTTAATTCTGGTCTGTTGCGCCTTGGGCTATAGCTACCAAGGGCCGCCCTTCCGTCTGGGCTATTTAGGTCTGGGGGAAATCATCTGTTTTCTGACCTTTGGCCCCGGCGCCGTCTCCGCGGCCTACTATTCCCAGAGCCAAAGTTTTAGTCCCGCCCTTCTATTTCCGGCGCTGTTTGTGGGGTTGAGCACCTCGATTATTCTCTTTTGCTCCCACTTTCACCAAGTCGAAGACGACCTAGCGGCGGGGAAACTCTCCCCTGTTGTCCGCCTGGGCACCCAAACCGGCGCCTGGGTGTTGATTGGGGCCTTAATTCTGCTTTTCCTGCTCCCCGTCGGCGCCGTTCTTTCCGGTCTCGCGCCCCTAACCAGTTTGTTAACCCTCCTCAGTTTCCCCTTCGCCCTTCAGTTAGCCCAAAAAATGAGACGGGAGCACGATCAACCGGCGCTGGTCAGCAACAGTAAATTTGTTGCGGTTAATCTCCACTTTTTCAGCGGTCTACTCCTCGCGCTCGCTTACCTGTTTGCCTAAAATCACTAAATCTTCCCGATGGTCGGGAAATTGGGCCGCTCCCGGTAGATAGCCCCAACGCTCAAAGCCCTGATTTTGGAACAGGTTTAAGCTCCGTTGGTTACAGGCGAAAATAAAGGCCAGTAGGGTTTGCAAGCCAAGGTCTGGACTGGCGACGAGCGCTTGGCGGAGCAAGTACTTTCCCCACCCTTGCCCCTGATAGTCGGGCGCGACGTAGAGGCTTAACTCCGCCGTGAAACGGTAGGCCGGGCGACCATAAAAAGGTTGAAATCCCAACCACCCTAAAAGAGCGCAATCTAACTCAAGAACCCAAAGGGGGTAGGCGGTCGGCTCATGGGCGGCGAACCAAGTCGCCCGACTCGCCACCGTCACCGGGACGGTGTCCGCGGTGGACTGTCCACTGGGAATACTGCTGTTGTAGATAGCCACAATGGCGCCGAGGTCTGACGGCTGGGCCGGTCTGAGGCGAGGTTGTTGACTCATTGCCCTTGCCGCTCTCTTGACTGTTTCACTGGCTGTAGCGTATTTTTAAGCTCGTTGGATCTATTTTGCCATGAGCCTTAAACAATGGGCCTTGATGTTCGGCGCCCTTTGCTTAATTTTGACGCTAAGCTTGGGGACGATATCCGGCGCTTTCTCGGCGCCTGAAGTTTTAGCCCAGGCCGCCCCCACTCTGCCGCCTACCCTTTGGCCAAAAATCCGGGCCGATTTGGCTCAACGCGCCCAACGAGCGGAATCCCTGTTTAAACTGCGGGACTTTTCGCCCCAAACCTGGCCGGATAGTTGTCTAGGCTTGCCTCAACCTGAAGAATTCTGCGCCCAAACTCTCGTTTCCGGCTGGCTCGTTCGAGCGACGGACGGTAAAAAAACCTGGAGCTACCGCGCCAATCAAAACGGCGCCGTCTTTCGCTTAGCGCCCTAACTCAACTTTCCCAACCACGGCTTAGGAAGAGCGCCGTTCCCGCTCCTGGATAAAGGATTCCACTAAGCTAACGTCTTCGGGACTCCCGATAAAAAGAGGCGTCCGCTGGTGCAGACGCCCAGGGATCAAGTCCAAGAGACTTTGGCGCCCGTCGCTGGCTTTCCCCCCGGCTTGCTCAACCAAAAAAGCCAACGGCGCCGTTTCGTAGAGGAGACGCAGTTTGCCCTCGGGATTTTTAGCCGTGCCGGGGTAGAGGAAAACGCCCCCCTGCGTCAAAATGCGGTGAATGTCCCCCACTAGGGCGCCGCTATAGCGGGCGGTGTAGCCTTCGTGGCGGTGAACGTAACGGGTATAGTCCCGGATGGCTTCGTCCCATTGCCAAAAGTTGCCTTCGTTGGCGCTGTAAATCGGGCCGTGGACGGGAATGCGGATATTTTCCTGGGCGAGAATAAATTCCCCTAGGCTAGGGTCGAGGAAAAAGCTATGGACTCCGGCGCCGAGGGAATAGACCAGAATGGTGGCGGGGCCGTAGAGAATATAACCGGCGGCGATCTGAGTCCGCCCCGTTTGCTGGAGTAAATCTTGAGCCTCGCCGTCGAGATCGTCCCCGGACTGTTGGCGAATCGCGAAAATAGACCCCACATTTAAATTAATATCCACGTTGGAGGAGCCGTCGATGGGGTCGTAGAGGAGGGTATAGCGTCCGATGGGGCAGTTTTCAGGAATATAGTAAGGTTTTTCCATTTCCTCCGAGGCCAGACGACAAACGAGGCCGCTTTGTTTAAAAACAGAGATAAAGACCTCGTTAGCGTAAACGTCCATTTTTTTGACGGACTCTCCCTGCACATTCATCTCCCCGGTAAAACCGAGGGCGTCGTCCACGAGTCCGGCCCGACTCAAGCGCCGAGCGATGAGTTTCCCCGCTAGGGCGATGCGGCCCATGATGGCGCTGAGGTCCTGGGCGTCGGCGCCGAAGCTCTGGAGTTGTTGAAGAACATGGCGGGCTAGGGTGGTGCAGTCCCGGTCGAGGCTATGTTCGGGGATGGCGTTGGGCATGGTTTAGGGGGGGCGAGGGTCTTCTCTATTTTAGGGACAGCGTTCAAAGAGAGGATTGACCGTAAGGGCGGTTGAGGGGGTCTCGTTAGAAAATGCTCCAGCGCCGCCCCAAGAGGGGAGTTAATTAGGGGACAAACCGGATAAATTTCTTTTTCCCCACCTGTAACACTTTATCCAGCAGTTCCGCCGGGGTTTGATACTCTTGCTGGACGTCCTCTAGGCGCTCTCCCTCCAACCGCACGGCGCCGCCCTGGATCTGGCGCCGACCTTCGCTACTACTGGGACAGAGACCGGCGGCGCCGAGGAGATAGGCCGCTTTGACGGGGAAGGTCAGGCCCGAGAGGGAAAATTCCGGCACGGCGTCCCGCTGAGCGGTATTGCCTTGCAGAACCAAGGCTTCGGCGGTCTGTTGGGCCGCCAGCGCCGCCTCGGCGCCGCGGAACTGGCGGGTAATTTCCAGCGCTAGCGCTTTTTGAGCTTCCCGAGGATTGGCGGGAATTTGGCTTAACTCCAGCGCCGTTAACAGCTCGTAATAGGTTTTAATTTGGGCGTCGGGGATTTTTTCCAATTTGGAGTACATGGAAAGAGCGTCTTCCCGGAGACCGACGTAATTATGGAGGGATTTGGACATCTTTTGCGCGCCGTCCGTGCCGATTAAGATGGGCAGAAGCAAACCAAATTGGGGCGTCTGGCCAAAATGGCGCTGGAGATCCCGTCCCACGGCGATATTAAACTTTTGATCCGTTCCTCCCAGTTCCACATCGGCTTGGACCTGGACGGAATCATAGCCCTGCATTAAGGGATAGAGGAACTCGTGCAGAAAAATGGGGGACTCCTGGGCGAAGCGCTCGGCGAAGCCTTCCTTGGCCAACATCTGCCCCACGGTCATGGTCGCCAATAGCTCCTGAATCCGGGCTAAATCCAAAGCGCCCAACCACTCGGAGTTGTAGCGAATCTCCAACCGTCCGGGGGTCTCAAAATCCAGAATCGGCGCTAGTTGGGCGAGGTAATGCTCGGCGTTGGCTTTAACCTCTTGGGGGGTCAATTGTTTACGAACCTCCGACTTGCCGGTGGGATCGCCGATCTGGGCCGTAAAGTCGCCGATAATGACCACGGCGGTATGGCCCGCGTCCTGAAAGGCCCGCAGTTTGCGAAAGGGAATGCTGTGACCCAGGTGAATATCCGTTCCGGTGGGATCGATGCCCAATTTGACCCGCAGGGGCCGGTTCGTTGTTTCCAACAATCGGCGTAAATTTTCCTGGGGGGAAGAGGAGTCGGGGCGGTCGGGAAAAATTTCCTGGGTTCCCCGCGGGAGCCAATCCAAAGCGTCGGTCATGGTTAATTCCTCTTTTCCGGCGCTCCCGTCACCTGACAAGTCTGGAGGCGCTCCGTTAGCGCCGTGTATTCCAGGCGCCCGCCGTTGATCTGATATTCATCCCGAGGATTGGGCAAATGGCCGATCGGCGCGGCGAGGCTAAAGTCGATATTTTGCTTAAAAATGACCCACTGGCCATCCTTGCGCCAGCCCACCGCTTCGCCAAAACGCTCGTAGGCGTCGGCGGACATGAGCCGACCTGGGCGATTGCCGGTCTTGACAAAAATACTGTATTGAACGCCGAAGCCAAAGCGTCCCTGGGAGGCTTCCCGCCAGAGTTGATCCAGTTTTTGTAGGTCGGCGCAGGGAATTTTCTGGATGTCTTCGCTACGGAGCCAACCCTGATTTTGACGATTGGCCCCTTGCAGGAGCGCCTCCCGGGTCAATTCGTTAGCCCGTTGGAAATTCTGGGCCTCTAGCGCCTTTTGAAGCTCGGCGTAATCCGGGGCGGATTGGGCTAAAACCGAGGCGGGCGAAAAGGCGGCGATTAATCCCCAGAGCGCCGATAACCCAGAGGCGACGGGACGCGGGACAGAACGAACAAGCAGAGCCATAAACCTTGGAGTCGGGGGAGGAAATCGGTTTCTCAAGAATACCACGGCCGCCCGAGTCGCCGGATTTAGGAAGCCGCCGGTCGGATAATCCCCTCCAGCGCCGCTAGGGCGCTTCGCAGATCGTCGTTGATCACCTGGTAGTCAAATTCGGCGCTGGCGGCCAGCTCTTCCTTGGCTTTGAGGAGGCGCCGGGCGATGGCCGCGTCGGAATCCAGCCCCCGCCCCCGGAGACGGCTTTCCAGCTCCCGTTCCGAAGGCGGCAAAATAAAAACCCGCTTAGCTTCGGGGAAAGTCTGGCGAATTTGACGAGCGCCGAGGACTTCAATTTCCAGAATCACCGTTTCTCCCCGTTGAATGCGCTCTTCCACCGGGCGCCGGGGCGTGCCGTAGTAGTTGCCGGCGTACTCGGCCCACTCCAACAAATCCCCCGCCTCGATCCAAGCTTGAAACTGTTCCCGACTCAGAAAAAAGTAGGATTCTCCCTCTGTTTCCCCCAATCGCGGCGCTCGGGTGGTGGCGGAGACGGAAAGAAAATAACTCGGATTATTGGCTAGCAGAAGTTTCACAAGGGTGCCCTTGCCCACCCCGCTGGGGCCGGTAATGACCACTAATTGACCAATCGACATGTTTGAGAGCCGGTGGAGAAAACACTAAGACATCATAGCTGTCGCCGAGTCTAGCGGCGCTCCGGGAGCTTGTCGGATCCAAGCCTTTGGTTAGAGGAACTTGACCGAGTTGAAAAATCGGGATGACAGGATTTGAACCTGCGGCCCCTTCGTCCCGAACGAAGTGCGCTACCAAGCTGCGCTACATCCCGTAAAGCCAGATCTCACCTTAACACATTTTTCGCCCTCTGACCGGCGCCGATTTTCCCCTTGGTTTCCTCGCCCCCTTGAGTTATGGTTAAAGAACGCCGGTAACAAAACTTAATCTCTAGGCTCAGAAAAGAAGTTCATGCAGTGTCTTATCCACCGCCGGGCGCAGTTTTCCGCCAGTCACCGCTATTGGTTGCCGGAATTGACCCCGGAAGAAAACCTAGCCCAATTCGGCGCCGGCAGTCGTTTTCCGGGCCATGGTCATAATTACGTTCTTTATGTGTCCCTCTGGGGGGAAATTGACCAGTACGGTATGGTGGAAAACCTCTCCACGGTTAAACGGGTGATTCAACGGGAAGTTACCAGCCAACTGGACTACAGTTATTTAAATCAAGTCTGGCCCGAGTTTGAGCAGACTCTCCCCACCACCGAATATATCGCCCAAAGTATCTGGCGCCGCCTAGCGCCCCATTTGCCCCTCGCCAAAATTCGTCTTTTTGAACACCCCGAACTGTGGGTCGATTACTCTGGAGTCTCCATGCAAGCCACCCTCACCGTCAAAACCCACTTCAGCGCCGCCCACCGTTTGGCTCTGCCGGAGTTGACCCTAGAGCAGAATAGCGAAATTTACGGAAAATGCGCCCGCGTTAACGGTCACGGCCATAATTACCATCTAGAAGTGAGCGTCGCGGGGGAAATGGACGAGCGCACCGGCATGATCGTCGATTTGGAGGCGCTTCAGAGTTTAGTCAAGGACTTGGTCGTGGAACCCTTTGACCACACCTTCTTAAATAAAGATATTCCTTACTTCGCCGCGGTCGTGCCCACGGCGGAAAACATCGCCCTCCACATCGCCCAGCTTCTCCAGGCGCCGGTTCGGGATCTAGGAGTGGAGTTGGAGAAAGTGACCCTGATCGAAAGCCCCAACAATTCCGTGGAAATCCTCTGCCGTCCGGCGCCCTCCCTCCCGGTTCTCACCGCCGAGCCGGCGCTGGCCCAGGTTTAACGGTTAGGAATCCCACCGCGCCGATCTCCCTACGGAACGGGTCTGATAAGATGGGCAGAAGCTAACCCGTAGATTCCCAAATGGGGGCTATGGCGGGCGCTAAACGTTCATTTTTAAGAAAAGGACTGGTTGCAGATGGAATCCAACGCCGAACAAAAGACGACTGTCCCTGGGTTCAAAACCGACCTAGGCTCCCTAGCCCCAGGCAAAAAAGGCCCCATTACCGAGCAAGCTTGGCAAGAATGGCTTCAACCCGTTTGGGATGTGGTGGGCAAAATCCCCGAACTGACGGGTCAGTTCTTCGCCGACAACAAACAACCCCTCGTTTCCCTCGGCATTATTCTCCTTGGCATTATTAGCGTCAAAATTTTGGTGGCGGTGCTGGACGCCATCGACGATATTCCCCTCCTCGCGCCGATGCTCCAATTGATCGGTCTAGGCTACACGGCTTGGTTTGTCTGGCGCTATCTCTGGAAAGCCTCCAATCGACAAGAGCTACTCTCGGAACTCGGCGCTTTTAAGGATCAGATTTTTGGCGGCTAGCGCCGGCCCCTGTTAACCCTCCGCCAGGGCGCGTCCTTGGGGGAGGTTTTTTATGTTTAGTCACTCTTGCTCTCCATTCTTGCGACCTTACCCTTTCCCCTGCGGTTCCTCGCTTTCCTCGGCGCCGTTGGTTTGCTCTGGCTTCCCCTAGCTCTGCCCCTGTATTTAACCTTTAGCTCCGACCCCAATTTAACGACGATTACCGTTATGGGCGCCCTGGCGCTGGTCTTTTTGGGGGTTTTGAGCCGGTGGAGTCCTTTGGTTTACGAGCGCTCGGGTTGGAAAGATTACGGATTAGTCGGTTCCCTCCGCAATTTTACCGATTGGCTCCAGGGTTTAGGCTTAGGCGTTACTTTTACCCTCGCTTTGTTTTTAACCCAAGGCTTGCTGGGGTGGACGCAATGGCAAGCGCCGGGGGAAAATTTTGGGCAAATTATCCTCGAAGGCAGTTTAACGGGACTGGGGGTGGGCTTTGCGGAAGAGGTCTTTTTTCGGGGTTGGCTCCTGACGGAATTGGAGCGGGATTATTCTTCTAAAACGGCGCTTTGGCTCAACGGCGCTTTTTTTGCGATTCTCCATTTTTTGAAACCCCTTGGGGAAGTTCTGCGGACTCTGCCCCAATTTCCGGCGCTGTTTCTCCTCGGGGTCATTCTGGCTCAGGCCCGCCGGCGCCGGGGTTATCGTCTGGGCTACAGTATCGGTCTCCACGGCGGTTTAGTGTGGGCCTATTACGCGCTCAATGTGGGGCAAATACTGAAGCCCTTGGGACGGGTTCCCGACTGGATCACCGGCGTTGACGGCAATCCCCTAGCTGGGTTAATGGGTCTGTTATTCTTAACCCTTTTGGGTCTGGCCGTTAGAATTGGCGCCGGGAGAAAATCAAGTTCGCTAGGGTCAGAAGCAGAATAATATACAGCAAGCCGTAAAGGGCGCTGCTCCAAAGTTCCTGGGGACTGGGGAGGATACCGTAAACCGCTTCGTTTTTGAGATTAAAGCGCTCTAAATTGGGCAAAACTAAATAGAGGGAGCGGGTCAAATTTTCAATATTTTCATTTTTGGTAATTTCTCCCAGTTTCAACAAATCCCGACTGATATGCCCCATAAAATAGACCCCAAAACTCAGGAGAGTCGCCAGAATTGAGCTGGTGAAGACGCCGAAGAGAAGGGCGACGGCGATTAACACCGCCAACTCTAGGATTAAAAACAGTTGGGTAATCAATAAACTGGCTAGGGAAAAGGGAATTTTCGCCCAAGCCAACATCGCGAGGTAAAGCGCCGTCATGGCCGCCACCATCGCCGTCACCACCGCGGTCAACCCCAGATGTTTACCCACAATCAATTCCGCCCGGCTGATAGGTTTGGGAATTAAAACCAGAACCGTACGTTTTTCGATTTCTTTGTTAATTAACCCCGTCCCCACAAAAATGGCCACAATAGCTCCCAACAGCGCCGTGGCGGCCAAGCCCAAATCGAGGAAAATCTTACCGTCGGCGCCGACGGAAATTTCCGGCAGTAACCGCAGAGCCAGGGCGAGAATGACGGCGAAAAAGCCGATAACGTACAAAATCCGGTCCCGGATCACTTCCCGGAAACCGTTAGCGGCGATGGTGAAAGTTCTTTGAAGGGGCGAGAGAAGAGAGACGCTGAACATCTGCACTGTCACTTGGGTCGGCGGCGAGCTTTTCCCTTGACTATACCACTCTGTCTTTTCCCGCATTACCAAGCCTTGGGTTTAAACTTGTCGTTATGGAGAATGACCCAATCTTCCTCGGACTGAGCGATGATTGCAATTTAGAGCGGGGGAATTCGGCTTAAGCAGACTCTAGGGCGGCGCGCCCTTGGGTTGAAACCGAGCGATCTTCTCTCCAGAACTTCGATATAAATCCACAGGTAGGTTTGCCTGATAACTGATCTGTTGCAAAGACCGCTCCAGCGCCTGAATGTGACGGAGGAGCTGGGCCCGCTCGTCCTTTCCCCCCTCCTGAGCGGCCTGCTGTAGTCTTTGCAGATAAGCCGACTGGAAGACGATTTTAATTCTCTTGGACTCAATTTGATACTGACAAAGACCGGTCGGGCCCTCGCAAAGGGTTTTCAGGTTTCGTTGGAGGGACTGGGCCCGGAGCGCCCGTTGGAGATTTTGTTGGCTCTGCTTTTGGGCTAACTGATAACGGGTTAGCAGGGTTTGAGCCTGGGGCCCGAGCCAACTCTGGCTAGGAATGGCTTTAAGACTCTCTAGAGCGTCTTGCCAATGGCGAAGGGCTTCTGAGAATTGACGACGGTTTGCGGCGCTTTCGGCTTTTTGGGCCGAACCGCGAGCGTCTTGAAGGGTCTTCTGAGCGCCGTTTTCTAAGGCTTGTTTGGCTTCCAATTCTTTAAATTCAGCTCGTTCTAGGGTCAACTGTTGTCGAGCGAGGGCGTAGAGGTCCGATTCGGGAGGAATTCGCTCTAGATGTTGTAGCCCTTGGCGCCAAAGTTCTAGGGCCGCTTTCAGGTCGCTCAGGGTCTTCGCTCCCTTCGCTTTAAGTTTCCCCCGCGTTAACAGTCGATTGCCTTGGCGGCGGGCTAAGTTAGCCTGTTGTTGGGCTAAAACCTGCTGGTCAATGCGGTGCAGTTGGCGCTGGTAATCCTGGGTTCTGGCGACGGCGAGGGCATAAAACGGGCTTTGGGGAGAAATTTGGGCCAATAACCGCAGACTGCCATGCCAGAGTTCGCGACTTAGACGGCTATCGCTCTGGCGCTGGGCCCCTTGGGCTAGACGACTGGACTGAACCAACAGATCCAGTTCCCGGCGCCGGAGCTGGTCGGTTTCGAGGAGCGCCCGACTCCGTTGAAAATAGGGAGACCAAGGGGGAATCCCTTGGAGCGCCTCTAGCTCCGTCGCCCAGGGCGTCAAGGTCTCCGGGGTATTGAAAGCGCCGACGGTTTGTAATTGGGTTTCGGCCCGAGTCAAGGGGGCGCAAGGGCCGAGAACGCAGGGACGGCTCAGGGCATAACCTAGACTGAGGGCAACTCCAACGCCTAGCCCCCCCAGCAAGGGCCGCCGATGGCGGCGGAGCCAAACCAGAGGGGACTCTCGCCGCGACTCCGATCTCTCGGCGGCGGAAACGCCTAGGGACAGGGCGCTAAAATCTGGCGCGGCGCCGATCTGAGGCTGAATGGCGCTGACGTCGCCGTCCCGTAGCGCCAGTTCTTCATCGAGAACTAAAAAAATTTGAGGTCTGTAGAGCGCCGTCAAGCCGGCTTGAGCTAAACAATCCCGGGCGGAGGCGAAAATCGCCGTGCTTTCCAGAAAAGGGGGAGTTTCAAAATAGAGGGCGACGAGCAGGGTTTCCCCGTCCAGGCGACAGTGAACGCTCTGGGGGGTCAGGGCAATTTGGTCTCCGTGAAGATGCTGGAGGAGTCTTTTTTCTAGTCGGCCTAAGTCGGGGGGAATCAGCGCCGTATTGACCATGCCATGCCGGGATAGATAAAAAAGGGAAAGAGGCGAGGTTCCTGGAGAGTCATTATACTGGAGGGTCTGGCCCTGTTCATTGCGCCCTTTTCCGAACCTGTCATGCCCTTTGTCGACGACGCGTCCTTGATTCAAGGCGTTCTAGCGGGAAAAGTCGCGAGCTTTCCCACCGATACCGTCCCGGCGCTGGCGGCCCTGCCGACCCGCTCGGGGCAAATTTATCCCCTCAAGGGGCGCTCCGCCGATAAGCCCTTGATCTTAATGGCCGCCGACCCCAAGGCCTTTCAACCCTATTTAGGCGGCGCCGAGGAAGAGCGGGCCCAGTGGCGCCCAATTATGGCTCAGGTGTGGCCCGGCGCCGTCACCTTGGTTTTACCGGCCTCCGCCGGGGTTCCCCCGGCGCTGAATCCCCGCCGGGACGGCACCATCGGTCTGAGAATTCCCGCCTGCCCTAGAGCGCTGGCCCTTTTAGCCCAAACCGGCCCCCTGGCCACCACCAGCGCCAATTTATCCGGCGCTCCCCCCCTGCGAACCCTGGCGGAGATCGCCGTGGTTTTTCCCGACGTCCTCGTTTGGGCTTTAGACAATGTCCATCTTCCCCTCGGAAGCGGTCAGCCCTCCACCGTGGCCCAATGGCAATCGGGACAATGGCTTGTTTTACGCCAGGGATCCGAGACTTTCCCCCCGGTCAATCGTCTTTGAACTTTAGCCCCCCTCCCATAAATTGAGAAACGAGGCGCTAGAATTGACACACAATTTCGACTCCCCCCCCTAAGAACCTGTGTCCGAGAGTTATTTAGAAGCTCCCCTTGAGGAACTAGAAGCGAGTCCCGGCGCTCCCCAGCGGATATCTCCCCGGGCGCGACTTCTAGTTCGTTCGCTTCTGCGCAAGGCTCCCTTTATCTTTGGGTTCACGGCGCTGAGCGCCTCCGCTAGTCTGGTCTTCGCCTTTTTTCAGCCCTTCACCTACAAAGGCAACTTTTACCTGCTGGTGGAACCCATCACCGCCGCGGCGCGGCTGAGCGATCCCTCCACCATCGCCCGGGGGGGAGGAGTGCCCAGAAACGACTTGACGGAACTAGATTACCCGACTAATTTGGCTTTCCTGCAAGGGCCGGGGATGGCGCAACAAATCGCCCAGGATGTTTTTAATAACAAGATTTTAAATAAGCGCTCCCTGCCCGCCATCGCCAAGGAGGTGCGAGAAAACCTGAAAGTGGAATGGATTCGGGATAGACGGGGGAGCGACGCCACCAAAATCTTCGCCGTCACCTACACCGCTCCCAGCGCCCAGGAGGTGGAAGCGGTTTTGACCGTGGCGGCGGACACCTTTGTTAAGTACAGCACTAAGGACAGAGAGAGCAGTTTGAAGGCTGGGGTGGAGTTTATCGACGAACAACTCCCTAATCTCCAACGCAATCTCGCGTCTTTAAAGTCCCAACAAAAAGAGCTACGGCAACGCTACGCCCTCGTGGATCCCAGCGCCAAACAGGAGGCGCTGTTAACGGAAATTAGTTCCCTTTCCGGCCAGCGCCTAAGCTTGGCTCAACAAATCAAGTCCCAACAGGAAATCATTAAAAAACTACAAGGAGAACTGAAACTCTCTGAGGAGGAAGCGGTTTCCGCGTCCATTATCAATCAAGATCAAGAGCGTCTCAGTTTAATCAAGCGATTGCAGGAGCTTGACGCCCAGATCGCCTCCGTCAGCGCCGTTTATACGGATAACAGCAACCAAATGCTGAATCTCAAAGAGCAGAGGAACAACCTCCAGGCGCTCTTAGACAAGCGCAACCAAAGATTGGCCGGTCAGGTGCGGATCCCTATCGATCTCAACTCTAGCGCCGCCGATTTACAAGATCCCACTCGTCTGGAACTGATTAGGCAATTAACCGCGGCCAGAACCCAACTGGAAAGTCTCCAATCTCAGCTTCCTCCCCTGGAGACGAGAATTCAGCAACTGGAGGCGGCGGCGGCGGAGTTGCCCAAGGTGATCAATCAATACGAAGCCATTAGCCGAGAAATTACGCTCAACGAGCAAATCGTCGATAAGTTTCTTCTGCAACGGGAAACCTTGAAGGTGGAAGCCGCCCAGGAACTGCCCTGGCAGGTGATCTCCAAACCCCAGGTGCCCACGGACGAACGGGGCAACCCCATTGGCGAGCCGCCGCCCCGGACTAAATTGCTCCTGGCGGGTCTAGGGGGCGGTTTATTGTTCTCGACCTTACTGGCTCTATTGTGGGAAAAATCTCGCAACGTTTTTTACTCTTCGACGGACGCGCAGGATCTGTTGGGTATTCCCTTAGTGGGAGAAGTCTATCGTCATCTAGCGCCCCGAACCGCCCTGGCTCCCCTACGCCAGTCCATCAGCCTTGAAGCGGCTAAGACCGCCCTGCTGGCGGAAGAGTCGGCGGCGCCCCAGGCGTTGCTGGAGGAAGGGGAAGATTCCGTTCCTGTCGGCGCCGCCACGGCGCTGTTGGCGGAAAAACCTCCCATTCACAGCGATCCCGGCGCCGTCAACGGCAGTGCGCCCCCGCCCCTACCGGCGCCGGGATTTGTGGTCATCCCGGGGGTTTTTGAAGATATCTACGCGGAGCTTTCCTTCTTTTACCGCTCTCCGGCGCTCCGTTCCCTGGTGATTTCCGCTATTCAGCCCGGCGATGGTCAATCCACCCTGATTTTAAATTTGGCCATCGCCGCCGCCAGTCAGGGGCGTAAGGTTCTGGTGGTGGATTTGCAAACCCAAAGCACAGGGATTACCCAATGGCTGGGGGGAACTCGTCAACCGGGCGTCAAAAATTTGCTCGGGGAAGAAGCGGCGCTGGAGTCGGTTCTGCAAAAATTCCCGGCCCATCCCAACCTCCATTTGGTCAGCGCCGGTCAGGAAACGCCTCTAACGCCCCTCTGGTCGCCGGATTTCCAATACTTAATGGCGGAGTTTCAGGCCAGCTATGATTTAGTGCTCTACGACTTGCCCTCCTTCTTCGTCACCACCGACCTCTATTTCATCGCCAGCCACACCGACGGCTTGATCTTTACCGTGAGCCTGCAAAAAACGCCCCTGAATAAGGCGGTTCAGGCGGTGAAAAAAGCCCAGGAACTGCGATTACCGGTCATTGGCCTCTTGACCAATCTAGTTTAAAAACGCCACAGTCACTCCGGCGCCGCCCTCCTCCCGGGGGGCCGATTCGTGCCGGTTTACCTGGGGATGACGGTCTAGAAAAGCCTGAACGCCCTCCCGCAATTTCCCCGTTCCCTTGCCGTGGATAATCCAAAGGGCGCCAAAATCGTTGGCTTGACGAATCGCTTCCTCCAACAGGGATTCCGCGGCGTCCACTCGACTGCCTCTTAGATCAATGGTATTTTTTTCGCTCCGCAGAAGGATTGGCGCCTTTGACGTTTGGGCGGGAGGAGCCATCGGCGCCGGTTTGGGGGGCGGCGGCGCCGCTTTTTTACCGTCTAGGGATTCAATGTCCGCCAGGGGCAGGGTCATTTTTAACAACCCCAATTTGACCGTCACTTCCCCGGAGTCTAGACTGATCACCTCCGCGGTTTGACCCAGATTGGCGAGGCGCACCCGTTCTCCGATTTGGGGTAAATAACCCTGGGGCGGCGGCGCCGCTTTTTGGCTGTGTTGAATTTGGGCTAGGGCTTGGGTGGCTTGACGGGCGTCCTGGGCGCTGGGGGTTCCCCGTTGCAGTTGACGAATCACCCGGGCGATTTCCGCCTTGGCCTCCAGGATGGCCCGCTGGACTTCCTCCTCCTGTTGCTGTTTCAGTTCCCGTTCGCGGCGCTGTAAACTCTCGGCTTTCGTCAACAGTTCCCGGTGGAACGCCTCGGTTTCCTCTAATAAGCGCCGGGCCTCCCCCGCTTTGCTTTCCTGCTCCCGGCGCTGTTCTTCCAAACCGGCGATCACCTGGTTCACATCTTCCCGCAATCCCCCGAGACGAACTTTTGCCTGATCTAAAATCCCCTGGGGCAGACCCAGACGCTGGGCGATGGCCAGGGCGTTGGAGCGCCCCGGAATGCCCCAGAGTAGACGGTAGGTGGGCGCCAGGGTGTCTTCGTCGAATTCCACCGAGGCGTTTTCAAAACGGGCGTCCTGATACTTCAGCGCCTTCAGTTCGCCGTAATGGGTGGTGGCCAGGGTTAACTGGGCCGTTTCGGCTAAATGATTTAACAGCGCGATGGCCAGGGCCGTGCCCTCCACCGGGTCGGTGCCGGCGCCGACTTCGTCCAGCAGAACTAAGGCCGAGCCGTAGGGGTCTCCGGGGGGAAGGGCGTCTAAAATGCGGCCAATTCTGCGGATATGGCCGGAAAAGGTGGATAAACTCTGCTCCAGGGATTGCTCGTCGCCAATATCGGCTAAGATCTGGGCGAACCAAGGAATTTCCGCCGGCTCCTTGGCGGGGAGATACAGTCCCGCTTTCGCCATCAGCGCCGCTAAGCCGAGGGTTTTGAGGGTGGCGGTTTTGCCTCCGGTGTTGGGGCCGGTGAGGGTGACGACCCGAATCCGGGGATCGATGGTCAAACTAATGGGCACCACCTCCGGGCCGTCTTGGCGCCGATGTTGCCAAACGAGGAGGGGATGGCGCAACTGTCGCAGGGTAATGGGTTCCTCGGGGGGAATAAAGCGGGGCGGGTTAGCGCCGAGCCAGAGGCTATAACGGAGGCGAGCGTTGGCCAAATCCAGTTGGGTCGCCACCGTCAGCAAATGGTCTAAATCTTCCCGGCGCTCGCCCACTTTTTCACTCAGGGCCCGAAGAATCGCTTCCTCCTCCCGGATTTCCTGACGGCGGTTTTGGCGTAGTTGATTGCCCAGGTCCAAAGTCCCCTTGGGTTCGATATATAAAGTGGCGCCGGTGCTAGAGCTATCCTGAACGACGCCGGGAATTTGCTCCTTGTGGGAGGCTTTCACAGCCAGGACGTAGCGGTCGCCCCGTTGAGTGATCACCGTTTCCTGAAGGGCGTTGCCCTGGCGCTGGATGATACTCTGGAGTTTTTGGTAAATTTGCTCACGCAAGCGCCGGGATTGGCCCCGCAGTTCCCCCAATTTGGCGCTGGCCCGGTCGGCGACCTGACCGTCCTCCGCCACGCAGTGGTAAATCTCCTGCTCTAAGTCCGGGTAAGTTCGCAGATCCGCCACCAGCGCCGCCAGGGTGGGCGTCTCCTCCTGCTCCTCGATCACCCGGCGGAGGCGCCGAGCGCCGGCGAGGGTTTGGGCGATCTCCAGCAGTTCGGCGCCGGTTAACATCCCGCCCTTGGCGGCCCGCTCTAGGCTCTGCCGACAATCGGCGACGCCGGTAAATTTCCAGTTGGGGTTGAGGCTATTGCTCAGGCTCTCCACTTCCTTGGTTTGCCGCAATAGCGTTTGGCTTTCACCTAAAGTCCCGGGAATCGGCAAGTTTTGAGCGCCGAGGATACCCAGGGGCGTTTCCGCGAACTCCGCCACCTGTTGACAGAGGCGGGGCCATTCCAGTAATTCAAGAGTTTCGGATTGGATCAAGGCTAGGGCGAGTCGGAGGGGGAATTACAGTAGTTCCCATGGTAAAGGATGGAGCCGATGGCTTGTCGTTATCCGGCGCCGCTCCCCCAGCGCCGTCTTTTTCTCTGCCGGGCGGGGGACAAAATCGGGAACCGGGGAGAGGGACTTAAAACCTAGATATAACTAGGGTCTTGACTCCCCTTCTCCCAAACTTGGGAGAAGGGGCTGGGTGATACCCTGAGCGCAGTCGAAGGGGATGAGGGCAAGCGAAAAGCGTCTCTCACTAATCTGCAAACCGCTATAGCGCCGTCTGGAGACCCCGGAGAGCGCCGGTTTTGTGGCGGAGTCTTTAGGGTCAATATTTAGGATTTTCGAGAAGATGACTAAATGTCTGTTGAGTCGAGGAGGTCGAGGCTAATTTGTTGACTGGCGGTTTCCCGTTGTTTTTCGGCGGATTTAAGGACTTCAAAAATCAGGCGAATATCCAAGCGCCGTTTGTTTTCGATGATGTCCTGAATGGTGAGGATGGCTCTCCGGGGGATCGGGCTATAAACTGTATCTTTTTATACGATTATAATTTAAACGGCAAGGTAGAAAATCTTATCCAGTCAAAGTTCAGGCTAATTGCTTCCCTCATGGAGAGCTTCTTTTTTTTACTCTTAAGTATAAAAAATACCTAACTTTTTACTGACTTTTCCAACCGTGTAATTTCTGATAAGGCGCTACACTGTTTCTACTTCTTTATTTTTTTGCTTTAAAACAGTATTTGTAGACTACCTCAAGACGATGCTTTCTAAATTTTTTAAAAAACAGTCCCAAATCGTAGTTAATGAAACCGTCCAACAGGAAGTGGTTTCTCAGGATATTGGTCTTCGTCAACTGACGACCATAGAGGAACAAAAACAAAAACACTTTTACCGCAAAAAAATAGTCATCAATGAATTTGGTAAGTCAGTCATCAACTTAAAATTACACCATGGTATTTTAACGCCGTTACATATCGTAGATTTGATGGAAGTCGATTTACCTCAACGCGGGAATTTATTACGCGCGGTAGAAACAAGCTTGCATTTAAGTTTAAAGTTACATAAAGAAAATCTCCGGCAAAAGTTATATCGTCAAGCCTTCAATTTACAACCGGGTCATCTCCTTTGTGTCGTTAAAGATAAGTCCCTGAATAAAGTTGTTTCTTTTAAAGATTACTCCCAAAACTTAGATAAGTTTTTGCAGGCGGTTAATCCAGCAAACCATCGCATACTTCTAGTTCGCTATTTCATTCCTCCGATTCCCGACGATCTCCATCAATATGATGATGTCCCTTTACCCCCTAAATTTGAGTCGGCTCTACAGGATATCCTCAACTACTGTGATTTAAATTACAGCATTGATAATTTAACTTTGGGTAAATGGCAAGAGTTGATTTCATCTTTGAGTGATTTTGGCGTCGTTCTTAATTTCCCGAATTGCGAAGCGGATAAGTCTTTGCTTAGTTTGATGAAAGAAGATAGCAGTAATCTGAATTATCGTAAAATTCAGGTCAGATTAATTTTAAAAGACACCGTGGAGAAGCACACAATAGTTCTTCCGCTCTTTGTCTTGCTGTCGGCATTTTTCTGCTCTTTGCCCCAGGAGAAAAATAGTTTTCCCTATCATTTTCTCTTTACGGCGACGGGGGACGCTAAAAAACGATCTTTAGAGAGAGGAGATATTTCTTTCTTTAAATTATTTAATCAACTTTTAGACGAGTCGTTACTTCCCGAGCAGTTCAATAAGTGCCTATCTATTATTTACAATAATTTTTTCCGTTTTAAGCAGGAAGAAATCAAAGATCTCTTAGTTCAGTTTAACGACAAAAATATTGCTGGCCTTCCCGTGGCTCAATAGACTCTATAGCGGTCGTAGGTGATTCGTAAATCAAGCCCTTTGCGATCAAGGATAGATTGACCACCCCGCCCCTCCACGGGAGAGGATTTTATCACAGATAAGTCATTGTCACAGTTGGGAGTATCTCGATTGTACTGGTTGCTTTGTTTGTCTTCATCCCCTTCGACTGCGCTTAGGGTATCACCCAGCCCCTTCTCCCAGAACGGGAGAAGGGGAGTCAAAGTCCCTCTCCCCGGTTCCTGAGCTTGCCGAAGGAGGGAGAGGGATTTAGGGGGATTTTAGGATTTTACTCGCCGATAGAGGCGTCGGCGCCGTCTAGGGGCTACACTCAAGGCTGTCGAATGGGATACGCTATGCCTCTCCTCAAAATTCAAACCTCTTCCCCCCTAGCCCAGTCCGCCGCTCAAACCAAAGACTTATTAACGGCGCTGTCCCAGAAGTTGGCCCGCCATTTGGGCAAACCGGAATCCTACGTGATGACCTGTCTAGAGCCGAACGCCCAGATGACCTTTGCCGGCACCTTCGACCCGGTTTGTTATCTAGAAGTGAAAAGTATCGGCGCTATGACGCCCCAACAGACCAAGGCTATCAGTAAGGACTTTTGCGAGGTCATTCACCAAGTTTTACAAGTTCCCCCCAATCGGATCTACATTGAGTTCGCCGACGCCAAGGGCGCGATGTGGGGCCATAACGGAAGCACCTTTTGACAGATATCAGTTATCAGATATCAAAAATAGTTTATGGCGGCATTCTCTGGGTTGAGAAATCAATCGAGCACTGAGCGTAGTCGAAGTGCGTCTCTCACGCATCTGCAAGCCGTTATAAACCCCATCCACATCAAATGCGTCGTTTAACTCCTCCTCTTGGGAGGGGGCTGGGGGGTGGGTTCTAAACCTGAACGCTAACCCACCCCTAACCCCTTCCTTCGGCATACTTCGGCAGGTGTTACAGTGAGCCTGTCGAACTGCTCAGTAGCCAAGCTCAGGACACCGCCAAGGAGGGGAACCAGAAACATTAGACTCTCTGCGTTAGCCTTGATTATGCCCCCCGTTTCGCCCAAAATTTCCGGCCCAGACCGTTTTCTCTGGCTCAGCGCCGGTTATGTCGCCTTGGTTCTCTTCCTAGCGGCTACCGCCCGCCATCTCCTATTTCAATCCACGGCGCTGGATCTGGGGTGGTTTGACCAGGCGATTTATCTGATTAGTCGGGGGGAAAATCCTGTTGTTTCCTTTTCGGGGATGCACATTTTGGGGGATCACGCGGCGCTGACGGTTTATCCTCTGGCGCTGTTTTATAAGCTGTTTCCCTCGGTTTATTGGCTTCTGGGGATTCAAGCTTTGGCCTTAGCAATCGCCGCCTGGCCCCTCTGGTATTGGGGGGAAGGGTTGGGCTTAAATCTGGGGGAGAAAAAAGTTTTGATCTGGATCTATTTTCTCTATCCTTTGGTTTTTAATCTCAATCTCTTTGATTTTCACACCGAAGTTTTGGCTCTGCCGGGGCTATTCTGGGCGCTGTGGGCGGTGCAAGGACAACGCTGGGGTCACTATTTCAGCGCCGTTCTTTTAATTTTGGCGTCTAAGGCGGTTTTATCTTTAACGGTGATCTTTTTAGGGTTATGGCTCTTGTTTTGGCAAAAAGGCAAACGGGTCGGCGCCGTTACTTTAGCCCTAGGAGTGTCTTGGTTTCTGATTGCCAGTAAAGTGATTATTCCCCAATTCAGCGGTAAAGAAGTGGCGGCGGTGGGGCGCTATAGTTACCTGGGCAATTCAGTAGGGGAAATTCTCCAAAATTTAGTCTTTAAACCCCAACTCTTTTTGGGGCAGGTTTTCACCCTCGATAACGCCTTTTATTTACTCCTGTTAACCCTGCCGGTGTTGTGGGGGCTGGTTCCCAGTACTTGGCGCAATTGGAGTCTGCTCATTCCCGCTTTTCCGGCGCTGTTTTTAAATCTGATCACGCCCTATCTGCCCCAAAAGGATCTCATTCATCAATATTCTCTGACCATTTTTCCCTTTTTAATTCTCCTTTCGATCACCCACTATCAACAGAAACGAACTTGGTTGCGGCGCCCCCGTTGGCTTCTACTCTGGTCGATTATCGCCTTTCTAGCTTTGGCGAAATTCGGTTACTTTGGCGAGCGTTATCTCAGTAATTGGCCCCAGTTGCCTGCCCTGCGCTCGGCGGTGAGCCAAATTCCCCCCCAGGCGTCTGTGTTAACGGCGCCGAATATCGCCCCCCATTTAAGTCATCGCCCCCAAATCCAATTGGCTATCCGGGAAAACGAACCCTTTGATTTAACGCGATACGAGTTTATTTTACTGAATCAAGCCAATCCCGCCTGGGAAAACGCTCAGGGGACGGTGGATAGTTTAATCGCCACTCTCCGCGGTCGTCCCGATTTTAAATTAGTCGAGGAGAATGGCCCTGTTGTTCTTTTCCAGCGCCGATGAAACCCGGATTTCGTTTTTATCCCTGGGCCAGCGGGGTTTTAATTTTGGTAAACTTGGCTTTTTTCCTCGCTACGACCCTAGAGGGCGGCGCCGACAACGCGGATACCCTAGAAAAACTCGGCGCTCTCAGTACTGGTCTTTGGACTCGGGGGGAATGGTGGCGGGCGCTCAGCGCCAATTTTTTACACTTCGGCTGGCCCCATCTGGGGATCAACTTACTGGCTTTGGGGATTATTGGAACCCTAACGGAGCGCTATTACGGGTTTTGGAAGTTTTGCTTCCTCTACTTCGGCGCCGGAGTCGGTACCATGGTGGGCATGGGAACTTGGTTTTGGCTTACCGGCCAGCATCAGCATCTCCTGGTCGGCGCTTCGGCGGCCATTATCGGGCTACTGGGAGGATTAATCTGGATTTACTTTCGCCAGTGGCAAGCCTACCCCAGCGCCTACTATCGCAATCGGTTATGGGGTCTCGGCGTCATCATTGCCTTCCAGTTTTTACTCGATAGCCAGATGCCCCAGGTGAGTCTGGAAAGTCACGCCCTAGGATTGGTTTTGGGTTTACTGATCGGCGCCGCGCTGCGCAGTTGAGGAACTGCGGGTCTCATTCGACGCGTACTCGTTGCAGAAGTGAGACGCGCCCCAGTGGATGGGACTCGAAGTCGGTTTCTCCTGGGGCTAGGCTAAATCAAATCCGCCTTTCAGAATAAATTCCTGAAGCAATCGATCAATTTTGATATTGACTTTAAAGATAGGAATGATCTCGCCGTCCCGTTCTTCAAAGTAGGCTTTAGCTTTGGCTTTATCCACGGTGTTTTTTAGGTCTTTGAATCGGCCAAATTCATTGAGATTAGTCGCGGTAGCGCCGGCGCTCATTAATTTAAGGAGTTTGTCGGCGTCAAGTCCTAAAAGTTCGGTAATCTTGGCGATTTGCGAGATTTTGCCTTGGCTTTGATAGTCGGTGATGTAGTCCCGGAAGGTTTTGCCGGGTTCCAGAATAATATCCCCCCGTTGGATGTCGTTGAGGAAAATATTTGCATATTTCTGTTCTTCTTGATTCAGGGAGGCAAAGGATTTGTGGAGTTCATCGAGGGTTTGTTGGATTTGGGCGGGACTAGCGCCGTCTTGTCGCAGGGTTTTGAGGTATTTTTCAAAGCGGCTGTCCATGTAATTGGCGTCAATAATACCGGCGTCAATTTCGGTGATGTAGGGATCAATTTCATAGGGCACTTCTGGTAAACCTAAGCCGCCGCCGCCTGTGGCCAGTTCTTTATAGCGTTGTAACAAGGTGGCATAGGTCATTTCATCGAGGTGAAGTGTGATTGCGGTTTTTTGCTTACCTTTGCCAAAGGAATAGGATAATTTTGTCCAGATGAAGCCTTGAATTTTGGCGGCTTCGAGGTGATTATTAAACTGTCTAAACCATTTGGCAAACTGGGCCCGTTCGGATACTTCATCCGGTAGTTGGACAAAGTTGGCGATGCCGGCGCTGGTAAAGAGCGCCGCGATGTCGTCATAAATGGCGTTGAGGGCTTCTAAGTTATCCTCTAAACGATCGGCAAAGAGGCCCAAGGGCTTGTCGCCGGAGTAGAGTTTGACAGCCTCTTCAATATGGCGCTCCATGGTGTGGGGATAGCGATAGTAACGGATGACGCCAAAGGGTTTGTCGGGGCCAAAGAGTCGATTGGCGCGGGAAAAGGCTTGGATAATGTTTTCATATCTCAGCACTTTATCTAGGTAAAGAATATTGATCCATTTGGAGTCAAAGCCGGTGAGCATTTGATCGACGACAATCAGCAAATCAATTTGCTTATCTGGCTCTTTTTCGAGGCGACCATAGGGGCGCTTGTGGGCGAGGCGGGCGGCGACGTCTTTTTTAAAGCGGTCATGGGCGCCGAGGTCAAAGTTTTGGCCATAGCGTTGGTTATAGTCTGCGAGGATTTCCACTAAGCCGTTTTGTTTGAAGAGTGAATTGCCGGCGCCGTTGTCATCGTCGTTGTTATCATCTTTGTTATCAATGTTGGGGTCAAATAGGGCGGTAACTTTAAGGTTGGGTTGGGCTGTTTTAAAGCGCCGATAATATTCAATGGCTTCAGGAATGCTGTTGGTGGCGAAGAGGGCGTGAAATTTACTGTCTTGGCTGGTAACCTTTCAAGGGTGAACGAAGAAATGGGGGTTTCAGGGAGAGGAGTAGATGGTGTATGGTAAGAGGGCAAACAAGGACGATAGAGATGAAAGCCATAGAAATCCAGATTTCGGAGGCGGATTGGGAAGCAACACCG
>WGLZ01000075.1 GCA_016471375.1 Cyanobacteria bacterium RI_101 | reverse complement strand
CATTCCGCAGGTTGCCGCTATTGATAGCGCAATTCATTTAAACTACGCTTGCGGCAGTGTGTTGGTGCAGATTTACGCCCTGCCTGTGGAGCATCTTTTTGTTCTACTACGCTCCATATAGCGTGTGCGGAAGGTGGATTATAAAGCCTCCCTCCCCGGCGCTGGTTTGCCTCGGGGTCAAGATTCCGGTCTATAATCAGAACCGACACCGTTTTTCGTTCCCCTCGCGCCGTCATGATGACCGACAAAACTAGCTTGATTAACCGCGTTAACGCCATCAAAGACAAGCGCGAGTTTTTAGTCCGCCTCTCGGCGCAAACCAACCTCGGGCTTTTGCAATTGGACGTCTCCCAGGCGCTGAGCGAACTCGACGACCTGCTGGAAGACTTTAAAGCCACCTTCCCGGAAGCCTCCTAAGATTGGCCCTCAACCAAACAACGGGTGCGGCAGGGGTCGAACCTGCGACCGTCCGCTTAGAAGGCGGATGCTCTATCCTCTGAGCTACGCACCCTTAGAGTCTTAACTATTTTGTCATATTTTTGAGGGGATGTCGGGAGAGCGCGCCTGAAGTTCTCAATGGAAACGGCGCCGAGGCGAGCCAGTCCCCCGCCAGAAAGCGTTAGACTCAAAGACCCACTCTCCCTTGCTCTCTCTCCCATGGCGAAGCGATTTTCTTGGCAGTCCGTCGGCGCGTTATTCGCCCTTGGCTTGGGGTTAGGCGCTTGGGGTAATTACGCCTTTTTTCCCCGTCCAGACGCGATTCCTTCTCTCCCCCCGGTTTCCCTCAATCCTCTAGCCGCCAACGCCCAGTTCTCGAAGGGACGGGAGCTAAACTTTATCGCCCGGGCGGCCCAGGAAGTCGGCCCCGCGGTGGTGCGCATTGACTCGGCCCGGGCCTCGGCGCCGGAATCTCTGCTCAAACCCTTTTTCGGCGACCGGTCGGCGCCGTCCAACCCCCAGGAACGGGGCACCGGGTCGGGCTTTATCCTCAGTCCCGACGGCCGACTGCTGACCAACGCCCACGTGGTGGAGGGGAGCGAGCGGGTCAAAGTCACCCTTAAAAATGGTCAGGTCTACGAAGGCAAGGTGATTGGGGTCGATAAAATGACCGATTTAGCGGTGGTCAAAATCGACGCCCAGGCTTTGCCCGTGGTTCGTCTGGGACGTTCCGACACCCTTCTGCCGGGGGAATGGGCCATCGCTATCGGCAACCCCCTTGGTTTAGATAATTCCGTCACCGTGGGCATTATCAGCGCCCTAGGGCGCTCCAGTTCCGAAGTGGGGGTGCCGGATAAACGGGTGCGCTTTATTCAAACCGACGCGGCCATTAATCCCGGCAATTCCGGGGGGCCCCTCCTCAACGCCGACGGAGAAGTGATTGGGGTTAACACCGCCATTCGGGCCGACGCCCAGGGACTAGGGTTCGCCATTCCCATCGAAACGGCCCAGCGTATCGCCCAAGAGTTGGCCCAGAAAGGTAAAATCCAACACCCCTACCTCGGGATTCACATGGTCACCTTAACCCCGGAACTTGCCGAGGAATTGCGCCGGGAGGAAAAACTGCCTTTTCCGCTAACGGCTGAATCGGGCGTTCTTATCATTCAGGTGATGACGGATTCTCCCGCCGACCGAGACGGCCTAGAGGCGGGAGACGTCATTCTTTCCGTCGGCGACCAGACCGTGACAACCGCCGCGGAGGTGCAGGAACAGGTGGAGGCCAGCGCCATCGGCGAACCCCTCTCCATTGAAATTCGCCGGAGCCGGAGCCAAAAAACCTTGCAGGTTCGTCCCGCCCCCTTTCCCGAATCGGACTAGGGCCTACATGCGAGTCCACTCGCTCAGGCGCCAAAGGCCGATAAACCAAACCGCGGCGATAAAGGCGCCTAGGTTCCATTTCACCGAATTCCGCAGAAGGTCAAAACGCTGTTGTTTGAGGGCGTCCTGAAGTTGAGCGCCGAGTTTTTCCCGGGCGCCGCGGATAAAAGTGGTTAAATCGCCTTTAATGGAATCCAAGGATTGTCCCGGCGCCGGGCTGACCTGAAGTCCCCCCTGGTTGAGGAGATAGACCACCTCGTTGAGTTGAGCTTCCGTGGCCAAGTTGGGAATTCGACTCTCCACCGAGCGGATGGCGTTGAGTTGGCTTTCCTCGGTGCGGTTAATTTGGCGCTGGTTCAGTTGGTCGATACGGACGGTGTTAATAACGCCTAAAGGCACTAAGAGAAGATAAAGAATGCCAATCAGCAGGGTCAGCCAGGAGAGCAATTTCAGGAAACGCAACTCCCACTGGCCCCGCTCCAATTCGGCGCCGGCAAAAACGAGAGAGAGGCCCAATAAGGGGACAATCGCCTTATCTACTAATAGACCGATGGTCTGAAACTCCCAAATTGGATTCATAAACTTGAGGGGAGTCAAGGTATAAATCCAGTCGATCAGGGTAAAAATGAGTAGGCCGTAGCCCAGCCAACGTAAAATTTGCAGGGCTTGGCGAACGCTAAAGTCTAATTCCTGAAACTCGGTGGGCGGCGGCGGGGTCAGTTCTTGGTCGTCGAAGGGTCGCATAGGAAAATAGTCGGACAATCAAAAGGGCTTAATTAATACGACGAAACCACTATAAACCAAAGGGGGGCCCAATGGTCAATCCGACTCTCTGAGTCTATATAAACGGGGTTAAAATTCAAAAGCTATAATCAATAGAGACGGTTTTTTGGTTTCTTATTCTCGACTATTCTCGACACCTTAATTGACGCGCCCAGATAGGAGGTATGGATCACTAATTTTGAGCATCTACAGATGAGAATCTTCCTTGCCTTTTTTCCTTAGTTTTGCTTATCAGCCTCATTCATGGAGAGCCAAATTAATCTTTAACATTGCGTTAATATCTCGCCCAAAGGGCCAGAGGTTAGGAAAATTAACGTTAGCATAGTCGTCCCGAACGGTTTCTAAAGCAAACTCCCAAGCTAAATCAAAAGACTGCTCCCAGATGGATTTTAAACTAGGAGAGGCTTTAATCTCTAGCTTGATTTGACGGCGCTGTTCTCTAATAGTTCGCTCCCAGCCGTTATAGTCCTGAGGCAAATTGACGTACAGCCGTTTGAGTAAATGCTCTAGTAGCGTGGCCAAACGTTGCCTTAACTCTCGTTTTTGCGAGCGCCCCAAGTCTTCAATCTCCTCAATTAAATTGTCTAAATCTAGATCGGTAAAATCCCTCGCTTTGAGTTTGGCGATCATTGCTTCAGTCCAAAGCAAATAATCGGTCTCATAGAGAGTCGTTGGCTTTGAAAGCGTTCGCGTCATGGGTTTAGAAGTTCTGGTGTCTTGGATTTTATCCCCCTACACTTCGGCAAGCTCAGTGGGACAATCCCCCTTTACAAGGCGCCGTACTGAGCCTGTCGAAGTGGGGACTTTGAAGCCGGTTCCCCCCTTTCCAAGGGGGGTTAGGGGGGATTCTGACAGTTGTGTATACACAGTAGTCTGTCTAAGGGGGGATCGGCAGAGAGGACTAAAACCAATCGTCGTCCTCGTCGTCGTCTTGCCAACCCTGATTTACGGTTGGGTTGCGGCGGGGTTCCCGGTCTAGACGCTGGGGCGGGCGCCGGTCGTAGTCCCGGCCGTTATTGCCTGGCTCGGAAGACCGAGCGCTCCGGCGCCGGGGGAAGGATTCGCTATAGTCTTCCTCCGGGGGACGGCTGGCGGGGCGCTGGCGGGAAACCCGAGGCTGGTCCCAATCGGCGTAGGCGGCGGAGCGGTAATTGTCCCGAGGAGCGCCGGTGTCCGGCGTCCGATAGGAAGCTCCGCGGCGGGGGTAATCGTCTTCGTCGTCATCGTCGCCGACAAAGGTTTTGCGGATGGCGCTGAAGAAACCCTCTTCCTCGTCGTTGTACTGGAGACGCACCTCCCGGTTTAGTTCGTACAACACGTCCTGCAAATCCGCCTGGGCCCGGTCGAGACTGCGGTCGTCTTGCCGCTCCAAACTTTGTAAAATATCGGCGCTTAAGGTTTCCACCTGGCGCCGGTAACTCTGGGTAAAGGCGCTGCCAAAATCTAGGGTCACTTCCCGCAAGCGCCGTTGGGCTTGGTCGGTTAAGGCCTTGGCTCGGTTGCGTTTATCAATGCGTTCCCGGCGCTCCCGGTCCTGGTCGGCGAAGGTCTCGGCTTCCTGGATCATGCGGTTGACTTCCGCCTCCGTTAAGACCGACGCGCCCTGCACCGTAATACTCTGCTCCCTGCCCGTGGTTTTATCCCGAGCGGCCACCTGCAAAATACCGTTAGCGTCGATATCAAAGGACACTTGAATTTGGGGAATCCCTCGCGGCGCCGGGGGAATGCCGCTGAGCTTAAAGCGCCCGAGGGATTTATTATCGACCGCCATCTCCCGCTCGCCCTGGAGAATATGGATTTCCACCACGGTTTGGTTATTTTCGCCGGTGGAAAACAGATCCGATTTCCGCACCGGAATGGTGGTGTTGCGGGGCAGGAGTTTTTTCATCACCCCGCCGATGGTTTCCAACCCGAGGGAGAGAGGCGTCACGTCTAGAAGCAGAATATCCTTAACCTCGCCCCCCAAAATTCCCGCCTGAATAGCGGCGCCGATGGCCACCACTTCGTCGGGATTGACGTTTTCATTGGCTTCCCGATCGATGAAACTGCGGACTAGCTCCTTAATCATGGGCATCCGGGTGCCGCCCCCCACCAGCACCACCTCGTCGATTTGCGCCGGCGTTAAACCCGCGTCCTTCAGGACCCGTTTCAGGGGGCGCCGGAGACGGGTCGCCAATTCCCCGCAAATTTCCTCGAATTGGGCCCGGGTTAAGCGGGTTTCCAGGTGTTTCGGCCCGTCCTCCGTGGCGGTAATGAAGGGAAGATTAATTTCCGTGACGCTCACCCCGGAGAGTTCGATCTTGGCCTTTTCCGCCGCTTCCGTCAGGCGCTGGAGGGACTGACGATCCTGCCGCAGATCCACCTTTTCCGCCTCTAAAAACTGCTCCGCCAACCAATCGACAATTTTGCGGTCAAAATCGTTGCCCCCCAACTGGGTGTCGCCGCTGGTGGCCTTAACTTCAAAAATGCCGTCTCCCACTTCTAAAACCGAGACGTCGAAGGTGCCGCCCCCTAGGTCAAAGACGAGAATTTTCTGGGGTCGCCCCTGATCCAAGCCGTAGGCTAAGGACGCCGCCGTGGGTTCGTTGATAATGCGCAAAACTTCCAAACCGGCGATGCGCCCCGCGTCCCGGGTCGCCTGGCGCTGGGAGTCGTTAAAGTAGGCCGGCACCGTAATCACCGCCCCCGTCACCTTTTCCCCCAGGTAGCGGCCGGCTTCGTCCGCTAACTTGCGTAGAACCAGCGCCGAAATTTCCTCCGGGGCAAAGTCTTTCTTTAAGCGGGGACACTTGAGTTTAATGTTATCGTTCTCATCTCTGCGAATAGTATAGGGCACCCGTTTTGATTCCCCGGTTAATTCGCTGTAGCGCCGGCCCAAAAAACGTTTCACGGCGTAGTAGGTATTTTGGGGATTGAGCACCGCCTGGCGCCGGGCCATCTGCCCCACCACCAGTTCCCCTTCCTTGGTAAAGCCCACCGCCGAGGGGGTTGTCCGCATCCCTTCCGAGTTGGCGATGACAACGGGCTTACCGCCTTCCATGACCGCCACGACGGAATTGGTGGTGCCTAGGTCAATACCGACAACTTTACCCATGCTGGTTGATTTCTCCGAGGACTGGGAGGCGCGAGACGCCGACAATAGACAATATGGGGCCTATTATAAAGTCTCTGGCTCTGAATATCGAAACCCTAGCGCCAAGGCTTGGTTCCCGCCAAGAGATTGGCCTAAAATGGCGGGACCGCCTAACGGCGCTCGCTCTTACTCCCGATTGTTCTCCCTTTATGAAATCCTGGATCGCCTGTCCCCTAGGCTTTCGCCTCCTGCAAAGTTTACCCTCCGCCCCCTCCGCCCCCTCCGTTCCCGCCCCGCCCCGTCCCCTCGGCGCCCCGCCCCAAATTCGTTGGGCCACCCCGGCGGACATTCAGCCCCTGGCGGACTTATTGACCGTGTGTTTCCATCCCCAGGTCTCCCGGCGGCGCTGGCTGGCGCCCTTAATTCGTCTGGGTATCATCGAAGATTTACGGAGTCGTCTGCGGGCGCCGGCGCCGGATTACCGCTGTTTAGTGGCCCTGCGGGGAGAAAGTCAGGAAATCGTCGGCACGGTGGAAATCACCCTGAAGGGCTGGTTTTCTTCTTCCCGGCGCCACTGTTACCTCTCCAATTTGGCCGTCAGCCCGACCCACCGCCGTCGGGGCGTGGCCCGTCAACTGCTGGCCCACTGCGAGCAGATCGCCCGGAGCTGGAATTGTCAGCGCGTCGCCCTCCATGTTCTCGCCAGTAATACCGGCGCCGAGGCTCTCTATCGAACCCTAGGCTACCAACCCAGTCGGGAAGGGGACGCGTCTTGGCTCAGATGGGGAAACCAACGGCGCTTGTTGCAAAAGCGCCTCTCCTAGGCAAAGTCTCTAGCTCTCTGCGCAAATCCCCCTACACTTCGGCGTTGCTCACTTCGACAAGCTCAGTGGAGTCCAGTGGGACAATCCCCCTTTACAAGGCGCCGTACTGAGCCTGTCGAAGTGGGGACTTTCAATCCGGTTCCCCCCTTTCCAAGGGGGGTTAGGGGGGATAAAACTGGGTGTTCCCAATCAATCTTTCACCATTCTTCTACGGAAATTTTTTTGTCCATGACCTCCCCCAACGCGCCCCTACGGACTCCCCTCTTTGACTTAATCCAAAAACAGGGGGCAAAATTTACCAGCTTTGCCGGTTGGGAAATGCCGATTCAGTTTACTAATCTCCAGCAGGAACACCAGGCCGTCAGACAACGGGCCGGGCTGTTTGATATTTCCCACATGGGCAAGTTTACGGTGGAGGGGGAGGGAGTTTTAGCCGCCCTGCAAGGACTCGTCCCTTCGGATTTAAGCCGTCTAGCGCCGGGTTTGGCCCAATACACGGTTTTACTCAACGAACGGGGAGGGATTCTGGACGACATTATTATCTATTCTCAAAGTCCGAACCGAGCCGTCTTGATTGTCAACGCCGCCACCCTGAGTCAGGATTGGGATTGGCTCCAAAGTCATTTGCCGGGGTTAACTTGGCAAGACCTCTCTGGGGAGAAAGTTCTTCTGGCGCTTCAGGGGCCTCAGGCGCTGGGATTGCTTCAGTCCCTTCTGAAAATTAATCTCGAAACTGTGCCCCGTTTTGGGCATTTGCAAACGGAACTAGAAGGAGAAACCTTTTTTATCGCTCGCACCGGCTACACCGGCGAAGACGGCGCCGAAATTATGGTTTCTCCGGCGGGGGGGCGGAGCCTCTGGACGCGACTGTTAGAACTGGGCGCGGTTCCCTGCGGTCTCGGCGCAAGGGACACCCTGCGGCTAGAGGCGGCTATGGCGCTCTACGGTCAGGATTTAACCCCCGAGACTACGCCTCTGGAAGCCGGTTTGGGCTGGTTGGTTCATTTGGAAAGCGGCGCCGACTTTATCGGTCGCTCCGCCCTCTTGGCTCAGAAAAAACAGGGAATTCCCCGGAAATTAGCGGGATTGCAAATGCAAGACCGGGCTATTCCCCGCCACGGTTACGCCATCTACTCCGGCGCCGAGAAGGTGGGTGAAGTGACCAGCGGCACCCTCTCCCCAACTCTGGGAGTTCCCATCGCCCTAGGCTATGTCCCCAGCGCCCTCGGCGCCGTCGGTCAGACCCTAGAAATTGAAGTGCGGGGCAAGCGCCACCCCGCAAAGGTCGCGAAAAAACCCTTTTATCGGCGCTCGTCTTAACTTATGACCGCCTTCCTCAATCTGGCGATGTTCGCGCCCCTCCGTCACCGTCAATTCCGCTGGATGTGGGGCGCCAATTTATTCTCTAACTTTGGCACCTCAACCTATGTGTTGGCCATGAATTGGATCGCGGTGCGGGAGCACGGCGGCGTCGGTCTCGGCGCCATTACCCTCGCCTACGGCTTAGCGCAATTTTTCTGCCAACTGCCGGGGGGCGCGGCCAGCGACCGTTTTAACCGTCGTTTAGTCTTCGCCATTACGGAAACCTGTTTTTTACTGACGGCTATCGTTCTCACCCTTTCGGCGCTGGACAATCGTTTCCCTCTCTGGTTACTGGCGCTGATCAACGGGTTGAACGGTTTAATCTCCGCCTTTGACACCCCGGCCCGGACAACCTTAATTAATGAGCTAATTCCCCCGGAAGAGGTCGCCCTCGCTCAGGAACTCTACGGCCTAGCGGCTAACGCTACTTCCGTACTCGGCCCGATTTTAGGGGGAGTTCTCCTACACTTGGGTCACGACGCCCTAGCTTTTGGCTTCAACGCCGCTACCTTTCTGCCGGTTTTAGCCAGTTTACTGGTGGTTCGAGGCCATGCCCGCGCCGAAGGGGAAGGTAAAAAAAGGACGCCCCTCTGGGTCAGTATCCGAGAGGGCTTAGCCTACGTCCGCCGGGACGCGGCGCTGACGACCCTCCTGCGATTCCTAGCGGCCATTATGATTTTGGGAATGCCCTACCAAACCTTATTACCCCTTTTTGCCCACCGGGTGCTTCGGGCCGGCTCGGCGGAATTTGCGGCGCTCTCCGCGGCCGTCGGTCTGGGGGGCTTTTTCGGGGCGCTGGCCGCGGCTAATTTACCCCCCGTTTCCCGTCCCGGGCGCTGGCTCTGGGGTCTCGGTTTAGCTTTCGCCAGCTCCATTTTTCTCTATACCCAGTCCCCCGTTATCCACTGGGCTTCCCTTTCGGTCTTCTTAGCCGGCGCCTGTAGCGCCGCTATTCTCAATTGGGATGGAGCGCTACTGCAATCCCGGACTCCCCCGGCTCTGCGGGGACGGGTCACCAGCGTTTCGGGACTCAATAAAGGCGCTCTCTCCGTCAGCGCCGCCCTGGCCAGCTACGGCGCCCACTATATCGGTTTGCCCCTGACCCAAACGGCGCTGATTGTCTGCATGATCGGAACCCTGATTTGGCTCCGCTCCCCTCTCGGGGTCATCGGCGCCGAGGAAGCCAACTCGCTCTAGACGGTCGGGAGCGCGTCACTCATAAGGGTTACTGAAGAAGCGGAGACGCGGGATTTTTCACCCTGGTTCACCCCGGCGCCGGCTCGGGATCCCAAGGGGTAGATTCTGGGCTAGTCTGGGATAATCGATCACCCCCTTCGCTTCGCCATGAGCGCCATCCGACCGCCCCAATTCGACAGCGCCGAAAATCAGGAGAGCCGCCGCGCCTGGTTGGCCCGCAATCGCCGGAAATACCAATTTGAAGCCGATTATTTACCGCCCCTGACGGTCATTAAAGATGTGCCCCTAGAGGAGTCCTTTTCGCCCCGGTACCTAGCGGAACGGGTTCCCGCCACCCTGGGGCCCTTGGCGAGCAATACCCTAGCGGTGAAAGTGCGCTCCCTCTGGGATCCGTTGGACGATCTCCGAGACTATGAAGATTTTTACCCGACCCTGACGGCGCCGACGGTGATGCGGGGCTACCAAACCGACGAATCCTTCGCCGAACAGCGCCTGAGCGGCGCTAATCCCATGGTGATTCGACGGGCGCGGGACTGGCCCGCTAGCCTAGCCTATTCCTTGGCGGAAGTCCAAAGCGCCTACGGCCCGGCGCTGGATTTAGAGCAAAAATTTAAGGACGGTCACCTTTACGCCGCCGATTACAGCGCCCTCTCCTTTGTCAAGGGGGGCACCTACCTGAAGGGAAAAAAATACCTCCCGGCTCCGGTGGCGCTGTTTGCTTGGCGCGGAACCGGCTATGGACAACGGGGGGAGATGATGCCGGTGGCGATCCAGTTGGCGCCGAAACCGGGAGAAAAGGGGCCTTTGTTGACGCCCTTTAGTCCCCGACTCCAATGGCTCTACGCCAAAACCTGCGTGCAGATCGCCGACGCCAACCATCACGAAATGGCCACCCATCTCTGCCACACCCATTTTGTCATGGAACCCTTCGCCATCAGCTCCGCCCGTCAGTTGGCGCCGGCGCATCCCGTGGCCATCCTTCTGCGGCCCCACTTTCGCTTTATGCTCTTCAACAACGAGCTAGCCCGCAAGCGACTGGTGAATCAGGGGGGCATTGTCGATAATTTATTGGCGGGCGCCCTCTCCGAATCCCTAGAAATCGTCAAGCAAGCTTACTTTACCAACGCCCAAACCCATTGGCGCCTCGACGCCTCGGCGCTTCCCCAAACGATCTGGGAGCGGGGTTTAGACGATACCGACCATCTCCCCCACTACCCCTACCGGGACGACGGGTTGTTGCTCTGGCAGGCCGTCGAGCGTTATGTGGGCGCCTATCTGGCGATTTACTACGCCGGCGCCGAAGATATCCAGCAGGACTATGAACTGCAAGCCTGGGCCCGGGAATTAGCCGATCCGGGGCCGGAGGGGGGCCATGTGCGGGGCCTACCCAGTCCCATTCATACGCTGGAGGAACTGCAAGCTATTTTGACGACGGTGATCTATACCTGCGGGCCCCAGCATTCCGCCGTGAACTATACCCAATATCCCTACCTCGGCTTTATTCCCAACGGGCCCCTCGCGGCCTACCAACCGCCCCGGACGGAATTTGACCCCCAGCAGGACTTGACTCTAGGGGAATTGTTGGCCTTTTTGCCGCCGTCCCAGCAGGTGATGGATCAAATTCAGATTCTTTACACTTTGTCCTGTTATCGTTACGACCGGCTGGGCTATTTTGACGACCCGTTCCCCGATCCCCAAGCGCGACGGGTTTTGGCCCAGTTCCGTCAAGATCTGCAAGGGATTGAGCGCAAAATCGAACTTCGCAATAAAAATCGGGTCGTCCCCTACCCTTACCTGCGCCCCTCCCTAGTGCTCAACAGTATTAGCATTTAAGGCATTTAGAGGTTGTTTAAAACAGCTTAGCGCCCCAGATCTCTGTTGCTAAGCGAGGGTCGCCCAAAACGGTTTTCAGATTGGCGAGAGACTCGCTTCGACCCCTCAACAACTTTCCCAGGGAAGGGAGGCTACGGTGTACACACAAGTCTTTGGTTTTGCCATTAACCTTATCTCGCCCCCTACACTTCGGCAGGCTCAGTGGGACAATCCCCCAATTCTGGGGGACTTTGAACTCATAAAAGCTCCGAACTCCCCCCAAAATTGGGGGGCTGGGGGGGCAAAACGAGGCTGATGGGTAGATGTGTGTACACGGTAGGGGAAGGGAGGGGGGATCAAGCCAAGGCGTTGACCCTGTAGTAAACAACCTTATAATAAACGCGACCTTTGACGGAGCGCCGCTAGCCACCCGAACCCGGCGCCGATTAACAGCGCCGGCGTTAGCCAATTCCCCCAACGGACGTAGGGGGTTAGGCTCTCGCGGGGATAGATCTGCCCTAAATAAAGTTGGTAACGGTTTAAGTCCGAAATCCAGAGAGTTTCGCCCCGAGGGGAAATCAGCGCCGAGTAGCCGGTGTTGGCGGCCCGGGCCAGCCAGCGGTCGTTCTCAATGGCCCGGAGGACGTCTAACCCATGATGTTGGGCGGGCATGGCGGCGCTGTAGTGGGCGTTATTGGCGCTGGAGAGGATAAAGAGGGCGCCCCGCCGGATTTGCCCCCGTAGGTAATCGCTAAAGGCGGATTCGTAGCACAGAGTGACCGCCGCGGCGCCGAAGGGAGTTTCAAAGACCTGTTCCTGATCTCCCGCGACCATTTGGGCTTTGAGGGGGGAGAGACGACTCACCCAGCGCCCGATTAGGCCTGACAGGGGCACATACTCCCCCAAGGGCACCCGTTTAACTTTGTCGTAGCGGCTGATTAATTCCCCTTCCCCGTCGAGGCTAAAGAGGCTATTGGTATAGTCTTCCCCCTGATAACCGTAGGCGCCGAGCCAGACGGGAACCCCCCGGCGCCGGAGCTGTTGATAAAGGTCGCTCTCTCGCAGATTACTTTCCCAAAAATAGGGTAGAGCGCCTTCCGGGGTTAACACCGCCTCCGCGCCTTGTTGAACTAAATCTTGATAGCCCCGACTGTACCCGGCGAGGGCTTGGGCTAAGCCCTGGGGATAGAGTTTGATTTCGTTGGGGATATTGCCCTGAATAATTCCCACGGCAATCCCGCTTTTCGGATCATCTCCCAACGGTCGTTGAGAGAGCAGATAACCGCCGCCGTAGAGGAGAGCGATCAGCGCCCAAGGCAGGAGCCAGCGTCGCCGGCGCCGGGACGGGGCCAAGAACGCCTCGGCCCAGAGACCGTTAATGAACACCAGCGCCGCCGTCAGGGTCGCCTCCCCGGAAAACTGAGTCCATTGCAGAAGCGCCGACTGGCCCGGACTTTGGGTGAGGGCCAAACTATTCCACCAGAGGGGGCTTTGGCTCCAGAGGCTTTCCAGCGCCGTCCAGAGCGCCGGGCCCCAGATTAAGCGCAAGTAGGGATTAAACGCGAAACCGAGTCCGAAACTCCAGAGCGCCCCCAGAACCATGCCCCAGAGAGCGACGGCGCTCCAGGCGAAAGCGGCGATGGCCAAACTGGCGCCCCAGGGCACCCCCATCCAGGTCATCGGATGAATTCCGGTAAGCCACCATAAACCCAGACCATAGTAGCCCAGACCCCAAAGGGCCCCGAGAAGGAGGCGGCGCTGAACGGAGCCAGACGCCGCGGCGCCGCTCCAGAGGGGAATCAGGGCGCCCCAGGCCAAAAAACTCCAACTCGTCGGCGCCAACGCCAGCCCCATGGCGAGGCCGCCCCCGAGGCAGAGAAACGGGCCCCTCGAAAAAAACAACCTTTTCACCCTCGGCAAAACCCCTTTGTTACACTTTGTTACAGGCGTCGGCGCCGGGCGGGAAAAACGCCAATCCCTTGCTAGACTAATCAATCAGCTTGCCCCATTTCCGCGCCAAAGCTTGGCTCGACCGTCGGCGCCTATCAGAAAACCCCCTTTAAACACATTATGGTTACCACCCTCTCCAAGCCCGAGTACGACGAGATCCGTCCGGGCGTTAAAGTTCCCGCCAAGGAAACGATCCTCACCCCCCGCTTCTACACCACCGACTTTGAAGCGATGGCCAAGATGGACATTTCCCCCAACGAAGAGGAACTCCGGGCGATCCTCGAAGAGTTTCGGGCCGACTACAATCGTCACCACTTTGTCCGGGACGAAGAGTTTCAACAGTCCTGGGAGCACATCGACGGCGACAAACGCCGTCTCTTTATCGAGTTTTTAGAGCGCTCCTGCACGGCGGAATTTTCCGGCTTTTTGCTCTACAAAGAATTGGGGCGGCGCTTGAAGGATAAAAGCCCCCTGCTGGCGGAGTGTTTTAATCTCATGTCCCGGGACGAGGCCCGCCACGCCGGTTTCCTCAATAAAGCCATGTCGGACTTTAACCTCTCCCTCGATTTGGGATTTTTGACCAAGAGCCGCAAATACACGTTCTTTAAACCTAAATTTATCTTCTACGCCACCTACCTCTCCGAGAAAATCGGCTACTGGCGCTATATCACCATCTATCGTCATCTGGAGCAACATCCCGAAGACCGGATTTACCCCATCTTCAAGTTCTTTGAAAATTGGTGTCAGGACGAAAACCGCCACGGCGACTTTTTCGACGCCATCATGCGGGCCCAGCCGGACACCCTCAACGACTGGCGCGCCAAGCTCTGGTGCCGTTTCTTCCTACTCTCGGTCTTCGCCACCATGTACCTGAACGATATCCAACGGGCCGATTTCTACGCCTGTCTCGGTCTGGAAGCCCGGGCCTACGACAAGGAAGTGATCCAAAAAACCAACGAAACCGCCGGTCGGGTCTTTCCCATCGTCCTCGACGTGGAGAATCCCGAGTTTTACGACCGTCTGGAAACCTGCGTCAGCAACAACGAAAAACTGCGGGCCATCGACGCCTCCGGCGCTCCGGCGCCGGTGAAATTCCTGCAAAAACTGCCCCTTTATCTCTCCAACGCCGCCCAGTTTTTGGCGCTGTATTTCCTCAAGCCTATTCCCGTGGCTCAGTTGGCGGGCACCGTCCGTTAATAGCGCCCAGACAAATCCCCCAAGTCTCCGGGCTTGGGGGACTTCATTCGGAAGAGGGTTGAGCGGAACGGCGGGATCGTAAAAAAAGTATTAAACGAACCAGTCCATAAGTCACCAGACCTAGGGTTAACGCCCCCGCGAGAATCGGCAAGGCCAAGGCGCCCCCGGCCAAAAGCGCGGCGGCCAAACTTTCGAGGGCCATCCAGAAGGGGTTCGCCAAACCGCCGGTGGTGGCTGTGGAGGCGAGACGGGTCAGGCTCGTCAGACTCTTAACAATACCGGCTGAGCCGCCGCCCGCAATGGCCGCGACTGTCCATTGGGCGAGGGGCCCCATATCGTCAGGAATAACCGCCGCTGTCACCAAAACTCCGGCGGCAATGGCGAGGGGGGCCGCGGCGGCGTCTAAAAGATTATCCAACCACGGCAGGGAGTAAGCGCCGATTTCCAGGGCGCTAGCGACGGCGAAGAGCGCCAAAGCCGGTTCTCGATCCAGCCACGCCAAGCTCGGGGGCAACGTCCAACCGCCCAAAACCCCAAGGGCGCTGACCGCTAAAAAGGGAACAAAGACTCGCAGTCCGCAGGCGGCGCTGAGGGCGATCCCTAGAAATAAACCTAGGGCGTCTTCCAGCAGGATGGGCGGTATCCATGTATTATCGACGGGAAGGGTCATCAGAAATCCTTAAGCTTGACAGGTCGCGGTAAACCGAATTCCGCCTTCAGGTTAACCCAGCGCCGCGGATATTCCCAGCTAGAAATCCCCGCTCTCAAGGTTGAGGCCTCCGCCTCAGCGCCGGTTAATAATCGGTTAAAGCCGGTGTGTAAAGGATTGCGCCGCTATCATGGACAGTAATGTTAAGAAATATTAACCGTGAATCCCCTGTCCACGCTCCGGCGCCTCGACGCCCAGACCCAAAGAAACTTTATTTTGCTTTTCGGCGCCGCTCTTTTCTTTTGGATTGGGCTGACCACGCTTCTTCCCACTCTCCCCAGTTACGCCCAAACGGTCGGGGCTAGTCATCAACAGGTGGGCTGGGTGATGGGCGCTTTTGCCATCGGTCTGTTGGGGTCTCGGGTCTGGCTGGGACAACTGGTGGATCTGCGGGGACGGCGGGCGGCCCTGTTAATCGGCGCTTTCGTGGGCGCGACGGCGCCCCTGGGCTACCTCTGGGGCCATACCGTGCCTTTACTGATGGTCATTCGAGCTTTCCACGGCGTCAGCGTGGCGGCCTTTACCACCGGTTTTAGCGCCCTGGTGGTGGATTTAGCTCCGCCCAAGCAACGGGGGGAGTTAATCGGTTACATGAGCCTAGCGGTGCCCGTCGGCATGGCCCTGGGGCCGGCGCTGGGGGGGTATCTGGAAACGGCCCTGGGTTACGGGTTTTTATTTACCCTCTCCGCGGCGCTGGGGGGCGTCGCCTTCGGATTAATCTGGTTGATTCGGGAAGGGCCCCGTCCCAGTTTTTCCCCCGGCGTCGGCGCCGGGGAAGGGGTCTTAAACCGCACGATGCTCCAATTAATCCTGAGTCCGGGGCTGTTGATTCCGTCTTTAGTTCTACTGCTTATCGGCCTCGTTTTTGGTAATTTAGCCACGTTTTTGCCCCTCTATATCAAAGAAATCCCCTTAGCGATCAACGTCGGCCTCTTTTACACCGTGGCGGCCATGACCAGTTTTATCGCCCGGGTCTGGACGGGCCAAGCCTCCGATCTCTATGGTCGGGGCGTTTTCATCGCCGGCAGTCTAGTAAGCTACATCGCCGCCATGATTCTCTTGGGCGTCACCCACACCGTTCCCGTCTTTCTTCTCGCGGCGGCGCTGGAGGGGATCGGCGCCGGGGTCTTGATTCCCATGACCATCGCCCTGATTTCCGACCGCTCTTCCCTAACGGAGCGGGGCAAAGTCTTCGCCGTCTGCGTCAGCGGTTTTGACGTGGGGATCGCTCTAGCGGGGCCCATCTTCGGGTTTAGTCAAGCCTGGCTGGGATTTCGAGGCCTGTTTGTCGTTACTAGCGTCCTAGCTTGCTTTGCTTTGGCCCTCTTTATGATTCAGGGCAACCCCAGTTGGCGGAGTTCCCTCGGTTTTGCTCTGGCCCGGGAGAAGGATCTGTACGCTCTACGGCAAGAGAGTTAGGACAATCGGAATTTTTCCCCCGGCCCTCGGACAGTGGAGAAGCGACTCCCCTATACTGATTAATTACGGAAACATTACAAATTGTTACAGCGACCGAGCCAGAATGCAGAAGGCTACTCTTCCCCTCCAGCGCCGCTTCCTTGTCTTACTCTTGAGTCTTGTCGCTCTGGGCTGGGGCGGTTATCTTCTCCTCGGCCAATTGTCTCCGCCCGATCCCTACGCTCAGGCGGTTTTCAGCGCCGCGGGAAGCGCCGAGCGCGGCCAGAGCATCTTTGAAACCAACTGCGGGGTCTGCCATGGGCTGAGGGGTCAAGGCAATATTGGCCCAAGTTTGTACCATGTCAGCAAGCGGAAATCGACCCAGGCGCTGATTCAACAGGTGGTGAGCGGCCGAACTCCGCCTATGCCTCAATTCCAACCCCAGCCCCAGGAAATGGCGGACTTGTTAAGCTATTTAGAAACCCTCTAAACGCTAAATCCGGGCCGACTTGCGACTCATGCGGTAAGTAAACTCGCTCACGGAGGGATTGGGTTTGGTCGGGTCGATGGTGCGACTAGAGCGCTTCCAATGGTGCCGATTCGCTAGAGTGGTTTCGATGGTTCCGTCGGCGTGTTTCCAGATGTTGAGCCACATCTTGCCGTGTTCTTCGCAGAGAAATTCTTCCAGCCAATGTTGACGATCGAGTTGAACAATATTTTGTTTAACCAAAAGAGTGGCGGTTTTTTTAGTCAATTTAAAATGGTCTTGGACTTCCTCCCGACCTTGATAGTAAAGGTAATGCTTGCCAGTTCCCACCCGCCAGAGACGGTCGCCGCAGTGGGGGCAGTAAAATTTGGAAATTTTCTTTCTGCGACTGCGTTTGTTAGCCATTGTTACCTTAAAAACAAGGAAAATGAACAGAAGCGAAGCCTGATAGGATAATGAGTCCCACCGCTTCTCAACCTAACTGATATCTTAACATTACTCTTGAGTAATGAAGACCGAAGAATTACGGAGTTAGCGTCCGAAGTTATTCTAATGGTTAATGTCCTAAATGGCAAACTTGATAAGCTTATCTCGCCAGCGCCGCTTCCCCTCGACGATAGAGTTCCTGGGCGTAATCAGTCCATACCCCCTGCCCCCAATAGCGAAAACAACTGGTTTCCAGTAAAAGCAAGTATAACAGCGCCGTTTGGTAATCGGCGTTTTGGGTATAGCCGGGATCTTGGGCCGCGAGGGGGTCGAATTTTTGGTGAAAGGCGGCGCTGAGGCGGTTCATCGGTTCCAAAACGTTTTCGTAACCCTGCACCCAACTGAGGTTATTGGTCCAGGAGGCGCCGGTCATGGAGAATTGAGGATCTTCGGCTTGGAGTTGGGCGATGGCGGCCTCGACTTGGGTAGGGGAAGATTGGCTCGGCTCGACCCGGCGCCAGAGTTTAGCTTGTCCCTGGGCCTGAATTTGGGGGTAATCCGGGGGTTTAACCCCGTAGGCGTCTAACAATTCCAAATATTCTGTTCCGTTCAGCGCCGCCGTCGTCCCATCGGAGTCCCGAACTTTGTAATTCGCTTGGATAAAAGCCGGGGGAAACTCGTTCATCATCACGCCGCCGTTTTCGCCATCGGCGATTTGGGTGACTAGGGAAGGGATTTCCACGCCCCCTAGGCTTTGGCGCCCCAACCCCAGCGCCTCGTAATAGGGTTGCATTTGCCCCACCAGTTTGGTGTCGGAACCCTGGGTTTTGATCAAGGCGGTAATAGTCGCCGTTTCGCCCTGGGAATTGCGGGCCACCAGTTGGTTGGGAACGTATTTCTGAGACTGGGTTAAGCCCGTCCCGTCCAGATTTTCCACCGTGTGTTCCTGAACCATCAGCCAACGGTAGCCGCACTCCCTTAAAGCTTTGACCAATTCGTAGAGGGTGTCGGGGTGGTTGGGGAGGTGCATCTCCGGCGGGGAAAAGCCCCGCACCCGAGCCAGGGCGTCTAGACCAAACAACTCAGCGAAATGGTGGCGCCAGGCGAGGATCTGGAGTTTAAGGTCGGGAATGGGGGTGGAGGGCGCCACGGCGTGACTCCAGAAGGTTCCCAGCCATTCAACTCTGGATTGATACTCTGGATTGAGGGTTAATGTCCGTAGATTGTCTAAAATATCTTGCCGGTTCATCTGCTGGAAACCCCAGAGGAGGTTGCCGGAGTAGTCCAGCATGATCCGGGAATTACAGCCTTCTTGAATTAATTGGGGAATGATTTCCCCTAGGCGCCGGTAACACCAGGCGAAGGCGTCCGCATTGTGGTTGTCTCCCTCCCCTTGATGTTCGTACATGTATTGCAGGTGGGAGATCAAAGCGCCGTCCGCTCCCGCCGGAACGGTGGGCTGGTGCATGTGGAGGGCGCAGGCGAAGGCGGAGCGCAGTTTTCCCAGGTCTAGGTTCGTCGGCGGGGAAAAGACCGGCGCTTCCCCTAGGTCTACAACCTGACTTTCGCGTCCGGCGATGGCGGGAAAAGGATTCATTCAGGCGGCGCTCCCGGTTAACAGTAAAGAAAGATTTTGGGGCGTGAACCCTCATCCACACTAGGAACCGCAGTTCAAATCTCCCTTTTGAAAGAGAGGTGGGGAACGAGTTCTTTCCCATCGAGAGGCTAGTTTAACCCATATTCTGTCCCACACCTAGTGTAGGCGCCGTCGTCAGGAGGTCTCCCTCTCTCAGCGCCAGCATGACGGAACTGTTCCAAAATCCCGCCCGCGGCGCCGTCCAGAACACCCTCGACAACTACGGGGGTTACGCCAAGGCGGGAATGGTGGTTTACGCTCAGTCTTCCCTCAAGTAGGGCTGGCTTCCGGTCTGGGACTGTCCCAACCGAAGTTGAACGGTAACCTTGCTCCTACGCCCCACCCTCCGGCGGGGTCTGTGGAGTTGATTGAATTCGGCGCCCTCATTCTGAAGCTAATCATCTAAGGGACTTCTAACCCCTCTACCCCCTCTGGCTAAAACGTGGGTGTAGATCATCGTCGTTCTCACGTCCTTGTGTCCGAGGAGTTCTTGCACCGTGCGGATGTCGTAGCCGTTTTGGAGAAGATGGGTGGCGAAACTGTGGCGGAAGGTATGGCAACTTACCCGTTTGGGAACACCTGATTGCTGAACCGCTTGTTTGAGGGCTTTTTGGATAGTGCTTTCATGGAGATGATGGCGACGGGTCACACTCGAACGGGGATCTTGAGATAAGGTATAGGACGGAAACACGTATTGCCAGATCCATTCCCGCTCCGCCTTGGGATATTTTTGGGCAAGGGCATAGAGCAAATACACGGAACCGTAACCCCGGTCTAGATCCTCTTTATGCAAACGTTGAACGGTTTGCAGATGTTCTTTTAAGGGTGGCTGAACCTGTTGAGGCAAGGGAGTTACCCGGTCTTCTTTACCCTTAGTATCGCGAATAATCAGTTGATTTTGGGCGAAATCTATATCTTTAATCCGTAAACTCAACGCTTCCGCTAATCGGAGTCCACTGCCATATAGTAGTTGAATAACGAGGCGTTCTACCCCGCTGAGATGTTTGATTACATTTTGGACTTCTGCTTTGGTGAGGACAGTCGGTAAGCGTTTGGGACGTTTTGCCCGTAAGTAGTCTCCAATATTACCGACATCAATTTTGAGGACTTCCCGATAGAGGAAGAGGATAGCGTTGAGGGCTTGGTTTTGGGTAGCGGCGGCCACATTCCTGCCCGTAGCGAGATGAGTTAGAAAGGCGCTGATTTCCTCGGCGCCCATTTCACGGGGATGTTTTTTATCATGGTAGAGCAAGTAGCGTTTGATCCAGTCCACATAGGTTTGTTCGGTTCGGTAAGAGTAATGCTTGAGGCGGATAGTCTCACGCACTACGTCCAGGAGCTTTCGGGGGGGAGTGGAGTTCATAAAAAAGTACGCCAATCGGCATAACACGCTTTCTGGAATGTTATACGGAAAACTTCTTACGATCACTCCATTTGGGGGTGATATACGGAAAAATTCTTAAAAAAATGCTGATCTGTTGCGATATGCGGAAAACTTCTGTATAATCCCTAGTTAGGCGCACACGCAACACGCAAGATGGAGGTACGAATTAGCATGGTACGAATCAATATTGGCTGTGGGCAGACACCCACTGATGGATGGAAAAACTTTGACAATTCCTTCAGTCTTCGTCTTTCGAGAATACCTTTAATCCCGGATCTACTACATAGACTGAGATTTCTCGATTCCTCGCAATATCAATTCATAAAGTTTGCTCGTGAGCATGATATTGAATATGGTGATGCCACGAAGGGATTGCCGCTGACAAACGAATCTTGTGAAGCGATTTATAGCTCTCATATGTTGGAGCATCTCGATAGAAATGGAGCCGACAAGTTTCTTAAAGAGGCGTATCGGATACTACGACCAAACGGAATAATTAGAATTGCGGTACCGGACATCAGGAAACAAATTGAACAATACAACGAATCAGGTGATGCCGATGCCTTTGTGGAGGCAACGCATATGTGTGTGCCGCGACCGACTTCGCTGGCTCAAAAGGTGAGATTGTTATTGGTTGGTACGCGCCACCATCAATGGATGTACGACGGCTATTCGCTATCGCGACTTCTTCACAAGCACGGCTTCATTGAAGCCGAAGTAATGCCTCCTAGAAAGACAAAATTCTCAGAACCTGGCTCTCTCGATTTACAGGAGCGACTGTCTGAAAGCGTATATGTTGAAGCAAGAAAACCAAGCGCCTAACAAGGCGCTGCACCGGACGGCAATTCCGCTGCGCTCCATTGCCGCCGGTGAGCTTGGTCGTTAGGCTGACGGCAAGCGCCGTCTTTGGAGTCCATTAACTCAACCTATTCCGGCGCTGGTAGTTTGCGTAAAGATTTTTTTATCGCCTTGTGGCGGCGCTGGACGATCGGCGCTATCCTCTATAAAACGGCGCTGGTCGGCGCTTTTGGGACGATTTCGGCGCTGGGATCTGTTTTGAATAATAAACGGCGCTGATACAGAGTATGAGCTTGATGACCCAATCAGCGCCAACACTAGCTATAATTATCCTAAACAAAATTTGACCAATCTTGAAAATTCGTCTAAAGTCTAGAATCTGTTATGAAATTACAAATTATTTTAGAACCCAGTGAAGAAGGCGGTTATACCGTTACGGTACCTGTCTTGCCGGGTTGTATTAGCGAAGGGGATAGTTTAGATGAAGCAATAGCAAATATTCGAGAAGCCATAGAACTTTATTTAGAACCCACTCCGGTTCCTGAAAATACAAATCTAATTGTTAGAGAATTGGTCGTATGAGTAAAGTTCCTAGTCTATCTTATACGGAAATTATTACAGCCTTTAAACGAGATGGTTGGTTATTTGTCCGTCAAAAAGGTAGTCATATTCGTTTAGAAAAAATTCTGGATAACGAAACTTTAAAAATAACAGTTCCCGCTCATCGTCCTGTCAAGCGTTCAACCCTATCTCATATTCTTAAACAAGCTCATCTGAGTGTTGATGATTTCCTAAAACTGTTATAAGGTTAATCGGCGCTATCCTCTATAAAACAGTGCTGGTCGGCGTTTTTGGGACTATAGCATTTTCAAACGAGACATGAAAAAGCATTATACTTTGTCAGATTAGGAACTGTGTATAGTCTGACTTTAGCAAAAAGCTCGAATATAGACTTCATAATTTTGAAATTTTTGCAAAATCGATGACACGTTCTCAAT
>WGLZ01000078.1 GCA_016471375.1 Cyanobacteria bacterium RI_101 | reverse complement strand
GGGTTATAACTTAACCTATAGTGCAACCCTGAGTAATGGTAATTCCCTCCCCAGTTGGCTTACCTTTAGTTCAACCGGAGAATTAGCAGGAACTCCCCCGGTAGGTAGTGCCGATAGTTTAGAAATTGCCGTTTCCGTATCGGATGGAGAATTGTCTGACACCGAGATTTTCACCCTCAATATTCTCTCCACTAACACCGCCCCGACAATCACCAGCGGCAACACCGCTACTTTTGCAGAAAACAGCGCCGGCGTTGTTTACACCGCTACGGCTACTGACGCGGAAAACGACTCTCTAACCTTTAGTCTGGGCGGAACCGATGCCTCTTTCTTCAACATCGATAGCGCGACGGGCGCAATCACCTTTAAGTCCGCGCCCAATTTTGAAGCGCCCCAGGATAACGATAAAAACAATACCTATGACATTACGGTTATCGCCAATGACGGCGCGGTTAATTCAGACCCCCAAGCCGTTGCCATTACGGTCACCGACCGGGCAGTCTTCAGTATTAATGACGTGATTGTTGATGAAGCGGACGGGATGGCAGACTTTACCGTCACCATGACAGATCCCCTGGCGTCGGGAACAGCGACGGTCAACTATGCCACCGCCTCCAGCACCGCTTTTGCGACTCCCTACGACTACGCCGGCGCTAGCGGGACTTTAACCTTTACTGGCGGAGGCTCAACGACTCAAACCATCAGCGTGGCCATTAACAATGACGCCTTCTACGAACCGACGGAGGAAACCTTCTTTGTTAACTTGAGCAATCCCAGCAGTAACGCCGCCATTGCCAAAGCTCAAGGAACAGGAACGATTCAAGACGATGAATCTCCCATCACCATCAGCGCCGTGGATAAAACCACCCCCGAAGGCAACAGCGGCGCGAGTAATCTCATCTTCCAGGTCACCCTCTCCGGGGTCAGCGGTCAAACCGTAACCGTGAATTACGCCACGGTCAACGGCACAGCCACAGCCGGAGAAGATTACACCGCCATGAGCGGCACTCTTACCTTCTTCCCCGGCGCCACTAGTCAAGTGGTTGTCGTGCCCATCTTGACCGATACGGCAGATGAAGACGATGAAACCGTCTTCTTAAACCTCACAAATTCCACCGGCAATACCACCATTTTGAAAGCTCAAGCGGTGGGAACCTTACTCAACGACGACTCCGGCAGTGGCTTGATCCTAACCGGCACTACGGGCAACGACAGCTTGACCGGGAGCGATACCGACGACACCCTCACCGGTTTAGCCGGCGCCGATACCCTCAATGGCGGCGGCGGCGCTGATAAATTTGTCTACAACGCCCTCACCGACTCTCTCTTAACAGCGCGGGATTCCATTGTCAGCTTTAATCCGTTGACTTTAGGTCAAAACGACAAGATTGACCTACCGACTGTCCTCAATGGGGCTTTCTTTGTCGGGACAATGGGCGCTTCCATTAGCCAAACTGTAGTCGCGGGCGCCTATGCCGCCGCCGATAGCAATACCAGCCTAGCCGCCAATGAAGCCGTCTTCTTCGGAACCGGCTCAGGTCGGAGCGCCCGCTTGTACCTATCGGTCAACGACGGAAACGCGGCGTTTGACCCCGCCAGCGATCTCGTGATTGAAGTTTCCCGTATGATCGGCGCGCCGACTACGGTGGGTTCCTTGACCGTCGCTAACTACTTTATCTAAACCTTTTGACTCTTCCTCCCGCTCGCCAGACCGGGAGGTTTCTTGACTTGTTGATCTTCATCTCCGCTTGTTACCCATCCAACACTATGGCGCTTAAACATTCACTCCCTTTAGCGGGTCTTAGCCTCTTCCTAACTTTAGGCGCAATGCCGGCGCTGGCGATTTCTGGCTTTGCTGGCCCTTTCGCTCCCAGTAACTTTACCTTTCGTTCTGATCCTTCTGAAGCGGGAAATGTGGGCGCTGATTTAAATACAACCAACGCGGCGTCTGGAGAAGTCACTCTTTTTGGCCCTGACGATGCTTTTAATAGTTTAGGAACCACGTCAACCTATAGCGAATGGACGATCACCATTGATTCCACTCGGGCCGGAAGCGTTAGTTTTGGCTGGCAGTATTACAACGAATTTGATACAACAGTTGGTAATGATGGCGGCGGCTACGTTTTAAATGGAACTTATTTTGAACTTGTTTCTAACAGCAATCTAAATCAAGATCCAAACAACCCTCAAATCAGCGCGGCGCCGGTCGTTCTTAATTTAGTTGCGGGAGACACATTTGGCTTTCGGGCTAGTTCTTTGACCAACACGGGTGGCGAAGGGGTCTTTACCGTCACTAACTTTCACGCCACCCCAGTGCCATTGGAGACCGACGCCCTCCCGGTCATTATCAGCGCCGGTTTTATGGGCGGCGGCGTCTGGCTCAAGCGCCGAAAAAACACCAAGCAGTAAGAAATATTGCCTGTTCTGACATAGGGCGCGTCGGCGCTGGGGCGCCGTAAAATTGCCGTCAGAGTCGTCGATATTTTGGGGAACGGCGCTATGACCATTGTGGAGGTGAATGTATGACCACCCGCCCGCTAAACCTCAATCAGGAAGATGTTCTTAAAACCCTAGGCGAATTTCTCGCGACGCGGGAGCAACACTACGGGCTAGAAATATTGGGTTGTTTTGGTTCTGTCGCCCGCAACGAAGCGACAGCAGACAGCGACGTGGACATTGTTTATCAAGTTACCCCCTCCGCTCGTTTAACTCTCTTTGATTTAGCCTTAATTCGGGATGAACTCATAATTATCTCCGCTCAAGAGCTAACGGCGCTCCCGGTTCTCCTGTAAACTACTCACTAAGTTTTGGTGGCCCTTGAGGGTATGGAGATCCGCGCCGGTTTGCCAATCCCAAACTTTAATGGTCTGAATCCCTGCCGGCGCTAAAGAGCATCTGGCCGTCGGCGCTCCATAAAACGCTTAACATCTGGCCGGTTAGCACTCTAATTAAATGTTATGGCTGTGTTCGTTCCGTGAATAATCCCTAGGATAATTTTCCAATTCATAGAGCTTTGGCGTAGGGTATAAGTAAAGCCAAACTCCTCCAGAATTTGAGTTTCCGCTTTGTCTTGGTAACGGGTTGCTGTTCCTGAAATCATCACCTCCATCGAACTTAATTCTTTGGCGCTCACTTTTGTCAGTTTGCTGTGATCAAAGCCAGCGCCCTTCAGTTGATGGATAAGTTGTTCAAAAACCCGGATTACCTCATGCTCGGCAGTCATTAATAGAGGTTCTTGACTAGGGGCAATGAGTATGGAAGGTAAGAAAAAAAAAGGCGTAATCACCTTAGCCTGTCCAGTGGCAACCATGACCTCGAAGGTCTGGGAATAGTCGCTAAAGGTTTGAAGGGCGCTCTGGGAGAGATCCGCTTCGCTACGAGCCGACTCATTTAATTTTGTCATATGAACATCCTCTCGAATTTTTTAGTGCATTATATGCGGTATTGACGCTTGTGAGAACCAGTTTGACGGTTAAGCTTATTGTTTTAGATGGCTGAGTGTAGCACTCTCCTGAGTCGGTCACTCCGAGCAAGCAGAGGTGTACACGGTAGCTTTCCAAGGGGGGGAACGGCTTCAAAGTCCCCCTTGCAAAGGGGAATTGTCCCACTGAGCTTGCCGAAGTGTAGGGGTATCAAACCTAAAACTGAGTCTTGAACCGAGATCTGTGTACACCGTAGATACCAGATCGGGGCGTAGCGTTGCGACATCCGAATGCTTTCGTAAGCTTTGACCGCCTCTATAGCATTTTCAAACGAGACGTAAACGCTACCTGCTCCAAAACCCTGACGGGTAAAGGGCTAGCAGAGACTTTGTCTATGACTGACCTGTAAATACTATATGGCTGGCAATTCTTAACTTTTGTTCGCAAGTATACAAATGTGCAAATACGAAAAATATCCGACTTTTATCCGACCGTCTAATTTGTGACAAGGCGGTATTGTGATTCGTATCTGGCAACTGAAACCGGCGCTGGGTTCGACTCTCGTAACGACTTTCTTCGTTTAAGGCGCTTACCCCCTGCGGAACCGGCTTTCCTCTGTGACTATTGCTTGTTTTTTGATTCACTTTGATTTATTTAACTTCAACACTATCAGGAAATTTTTATGACCGTTCCTTTTTTAGTCAAGGACATCCGTAGTGGTCTATCTGGCTCCGACATCCTCTTTCTAACTCCATTGGGTAATACCCTCTTTTTCCGAGCCAATAACGGCGTTAATGGTGAGGAGTTATGGAAAAGCGACGGCACGGCGGCGGGCACGGTTCTCGTCAAGGATATCCGTTCTGGTTCTTATGGTTCTTCCCCAAATGGCCTAACGGTGGTGGGGAATACCCTCTTTTTCCGAGCCAATAACGGCGTTAACGGAGATGAACTGTGGAAGAGTGACGGCACGGCAACGGGCACGGTTCTCATCAAGGATATCCGTTCTGGTTCTTATGGCTCCTCCGCCCAGTTTCTAGCGGCGGTGGGGAATACCCTCTACTTCAATGCCTTTGACGGCGTTAACGGAGATGAACTGTGGAAAAGCGACGGCACGGCGGCGGGCACTGTTCTGGTTAAGGACATTCGCCCTGGTTCTTCTGGCTCCTTCCCTCGTTATATAACGATGGTGGGGAATACCCTCTACTTCAACGCTAATGACGGTATTAACGGAGAGGAACTTTGGAAGAGTGACGGCACGGCAGCGGGCACTGTTCTGGTTAAGGACATTCGCCCTGGTTTTGTTGGCTCCGATATCTTTTCTCGAACGGCGGTAGGAAATACCCTCTACTTCACCGCTAATGACGGCATTAACGGACGAGAATTGTGGAAGAGTGACGGCACGGCAGGGGGCACTGTTTTGGTTAAGGATATTCGCTCTGGTTCTTCTGGCTCCTACCTCCAGTCTTTAACGGCGGTAGGGAATACTCTCTACTTCAGCGCCAATGACGGCGTTAACGGCTATGAACTGTGGAAGAGTGACGGCACGGCAGGGGGCACTGTTTTGCTTAAGAATATTAGCCCTTCTTTTGCCTCTAACCCGCGTTATATAACGGCGGTGGGGAATACCCTATTTTTCAACGCCTCTGACGACGTGAACGGCTTTGAACTGTGGAAGAGCGACGGTACAGCGGCCGGGACAGTTCTGGTTAAGGACATCAATCCCGGTTCCGCTACCTCCAGCCCAAGTTCCCTAACGGTAGTAGGGAATACCCTCTACTTCCGTGCCAATGACGGTGTGAACGGCTTTCAACTGTGGAAAAGCGACGGCACGGCGGCAGGTACGGTTCGGGTGTCCGATATTAACCCCGGTCCCGCTAGCTTTAGCCCAAGTTCTCTAAGTTCTCTAACTGTCGTGGGAAATACCCTTTACTTCAGAGCCAATGACGGTGTGAACGGATTTGAACTGTGGGCGTTAGAAGTTGCGAATCCTTCTGGGTCCTTCGCTATTGCCCCCACCAGCGCCGCCCAAGCCGAAGGCAACTCTGGCAGTAAAGCTTTCACCTTCACCGTCACCCGTTCAGACAGTACCACGGGGAGTAATAACGTTAACTGGGCGGTCACGGGAACGGGAACCAATCCCGCCAACGCTACCGATTTTGTTGGTGGAGTCCTACCCAATGGCACGGTCAGCTTCCCCGCAGGGGAAACCAGCAAGGTGATCACTGTCAATGTCCAGGGCGATACCACCATTGAACCTAGCGAAACCTTTACTGTCACCCTGAGTAACCCCACCAACGGTATTACCACCGCCAGCGCCACGGGAACGATTCAGAACGACGACACCAGCTCAGGGAGTACCTTCACCGGCACCACCGGCAACGACACCCTCAACGGCACCACCGGCGCCGACACCCTAATTGGTCTCGCTGGAAACGATACCTACACCGTCAATAACAGCGGGGATGTCGTCACCGAAAACGCCAACGCAGGCACAGACACCGTTAAAGCCTCCATCACCTACACCCTTCCCAACAACGTTGAAAACCTCACCCTCAACGGTAGTTCTAACCTTAACGGAACCGGCAACAGTCTAAGCAACCAACTCACCGGCAATACCGGCGCCAATATCCTCAACGGCGGCGCCGGCGCCGATACCCTAGCGGGCAAGTCCGGGAACGACATTTTTGTCTTCCGCTTTGGTCAATCCACTGTTACCGCCCTAGATCGCATTACCGACTTCGCCATCGGCGCCGATAAGATTGACCTTCTAACTCAAGGCGGCGCGGTCACCGGCGCTCCCGCGGGTTTCACTCGGGCCGCGGATAGCGCCGCAACCAACATTAACACCATCGTTAATAACGTCTTCGCCGACTCTAACGGGGTAACTGCGGGGAATCAGGCCCTTGGACTCAACCGGGCGGCGCTGGTTAAAGCAGGTACTTCTACATACCTGATTGTTAACGATGGGGTAGCGGGTTTCCAAAGCGCCAATGATTTGGTGATTAACCTCACCGGCATTACCGGAACTTTACCGACTTTAGGGACAATTCCAGTCGGTAACTTCTTCTTCTAAGGTGCTTACCTACTGCGGAACCTGCTTTCCTCTGCGGGTTTCGCTTATTTTCTGATTCACTTTCAAGGCCGTAGCCGTCATGCGCGAAGACTATCCCTAGGGGGAACGAAGGGAGATGATGGTAAAATGTGAAGCCCAACGGCACCGTTCGTTTGGCTCCTCGTTTAACGTTTAAAGCTCCGGTTATGGTTTCTCTTTTGGCTGGGCAATTCCAATCGCCGGGGCCCATCTTGTGGCAATTCGGCCCCCTAGCTCTGCGCTGGTACGGGCTACTGATCGCCTCGGCTTTTTTGCTGGGTTGCGTCCTGGCGCAAAATCTCGCTCAACGGCGCCGGATTGACCCGGATTTAATCAGCGAGTTGGCCATTTGGCTCCTGTTAACAGCGATTCCGGCGGCCCGGCTCTACTACGTCCTCTTTGAATGGCCCCGCTACGCCGCCCATCCCTGGCAGGCGCTGGCGATTTGGCAGGGGGGCATCGCTATCCACGGGGCGCTGATCGGAGGAACTCTAGCGGCGTGGGTCTTTGTCCGGCGCCATAAGCTCTCCTTTTGGAACCTGTTGGACATCTTGGCGCCCGCGGTGATTTTGGGTCAGGCCATCGGGCGCTGGGGCAACTTCTTCAACTCCGAAGCCTTTGGAGCGCCGACGGATTTGCCTTGGAAACTCTACATTCCCAGTCAGTATCGCCCCTGGGGTTATTCGCAATTTGAATATTTTCACCCCACTTTTTTGTACGAATCCCTCTGGAATTTAGGGGTTTTTGGCATCTTAATGGCGGTCTTTTTCTACGGTCTGAGGCATCCCCAACGGGTCAAAGTCGGCGCCGTGACGGGGCTGTATCTTCTGCTCTACAGCTGCGGGCGGGTCTGGATTGAGGGCCTGCGGATGGATAGCCTGATGTTAGGCCCCCTGAGAATGGCCCAGTTAGTTAGTTTAACCCTGATGCTCCTGGGCGCCGCTATTTTAGTCTGGCTCTACCGGACGGGGCGCCCCCTGCCGGATCTGTATCCCGCGCCGACCTATGAGTAAGGAATTTGCCCCGGCGGTTTACTTCATCGGCGCCGGCCCCGGAGCGCCGGATTTAATCACCCTGCGGGGCCACCGGATTTTAGCCCAGGCGGATCTTGTCCTCTACGCCGATTCCCTGGTGCCGAAACAGATGTTGGCCCACTGCCAAGCCGGCGCTGAGTTGATCCCCACGGGCAGTAAAACCCTAGAGGAAATTTTGCCCCTGATGATTAGCGGGGTTCAACAAGGAAAAATCGTCGTCCGGCTCCAGTCCGGGGATCTGACCCTCTACAGCGCCGTTCAGGAGCAAATCCGGCGTTTGGTCGAGGCGGGCATTCCCCTGGAGTGCGTTCCCGGCATTAGCGCCTTCCAAGCCCTGGGGGCAAGCTTAAACCGGGAGCTAACCCTGCCGGATCTGGTGCAAACCATTATCCTGACGCGGTTAAGCGGCGCGGCCTCGGCGGTGCCGGAGCGAGAAAATTTAGCCAGCCTAGCGGCCCATCGGGCTAGTTTGGCGCTGTACCTGGCGGCCCGGCAGGCGGAAACGGCCCAGGCTCAACTGCTGGAGCATTACCCGGCGGAAACCGGTGTCGCCATCGCCTTTCGCCTCGGTTGGCCGGACGAGCAAATTTGGCTCGCGCCTCTGAAGCAAATGGCTGAAGTGAGTCGTCGGGAAAACCTGATTCGCACCACCCTTTACCTGATCAGCCCGGCTCTAAATGGCTTACTGGACCCCGATTCTGAACCCGAGCGGCGCTCCCAGTTGTACCATCCCCAACACCGTCACCTTTTCCGTCCCCGACCATGACCGGCGCTGAAACCCTGACCTTAACGGCGCTCCAGGGCGGCGAGCGCCTAGACCGTTGGCTCTCGGCCCAACTGCCCCAGTTCTCCCGTTCACGTTTGCAAAAACTGATCGAAGGGCGTCAGGTTTGGGTCAACGACCAGCCCGTCGCGTCTAAACATTACAAACTCCAAAGCGGCGACCGTCTGTATTTGGAAATTCCGGCGCCGGAACCCCTGGATTTATTGCCCGAAGACATTCCCCTGGAGATTCTCTACGAAGACGACCAACTTTTGATCCTCAATAAACCCGTCGGCTTAGTCGTCCACCCGGCGCCGGGTCATAGCGACGGCACCTTAGTTAACGCCCTCCTGGCCCATTGTCCTGATTTAGCGGGCATCGGCGGCGTCCGGCGCCCCGGCATTGTCCACCGTTTAGATAAGGATACCAGCGGCGCTATGGCGGTGGCGAAAACCGAGGCGGCGCTCCAGAGTCTTCAGGCTCAACTCAAAACCAAAACCGCCCGGCGTCTCTACTGGGGCGTTGTCCAGGGTTCCCCAAAATCCGCAAGCGGCGTTATTAATCTACCCATCGGCCGCCACCCCAAGGATCGGCTCAAAATGGGGATTGTGTCCCCGGAAAAAGGCGGTCGGGAGGCCGTCACTCACTGGCGAGTTAAGGAAACCTTTGGCGATTACAGTTGGCTGGAGTTTCAACTGCAAACCGGCCGCACCCACCAAATTCGCGTCCACACTAAGGAACTGGGCCATCCCCTGGCGGGCGATCTCCTCTACGGCGCCGGCAAATCCCCCGTTAAGCTCCCCGGTCAGGCGCTCCACGCTTACCAGTTAACCCTCCGTCATCCCCTCACCCAGCAGGAAATTCAAGCCACGGCACCGCCCCCGCTCAGTTTTACTAAACTCTTAACCTATCTCCAAAACCGGCGCTGATGCACATGACCCATTTTAGTAAACTCAACATTAAATTGACTCAAAACTAGGAGTAAATTCAGGTGCTTACGCAACTGCAATTAAGAAACTTTAAAAGCTATCGTTCAGCGACTCTACCCCTCGGGCGCCTGACCCTTCTCATCGGCGCTAACGCCTCCGGCAAAAGCAATGTGATTGAAGCCCTACGGTTACTCGCCAAGATGGCCGAGGGAGAAAGATTAAGCTTTTTAGGGGCTTCTCACCAGCCCAATGGAAGCATTTTTAGAGGCGACGTTGAGAATTTGGGTTATCGAGGCTCCAAAACTTTCGGCTTTTCTTGCCTAGCCACAGCGCCGCAATTCCAAGAAATTATCGCCGATCAAAATGGGCTTTCAAGGGATGACTGGCTGGAGATCGCCGCTTGGAGTACTTTTACGATTGATCTAACGCTTGAAGACGACGGCGCTCTGCGAGTCGCGGACGAGAAAATTACCAGCGAGTCTTCAACCGTGCCGCTATACGAAATTGCCAGCGAGCCGCAAGGCGCTGGAAGCGACGTTTTTGTGACTTATAATAATTTTGCTAGAGGCGGGAAAAAACCCAGCATTGTATGCAGTAGCCAGATGGCGATTTTTACCCAGCTTTTAAGCGATATTCGTTTTCGCCCAGAAAATGTCAAGAGTCAAAAAATTATTCCCAAAGTTGTGAAAAGATACATTCAATGGCTGAGTACTATTGCGTTCATGAATCCTGAGCCAAGCTTAATGCGTTATTACGGTCATAAAACTGATAAATTTATTAAAGAAAGCGGAGAAAATCTTTCGGGAGTGATTTACAATTTGTGCCTTGATCCTGAGATGAAAGCATTAGTCTTAGGCTTTATTCAAAGTTTGCCCGAGCAAAATATTGAAGATATTAGCTTTATTGAAACGCCCCGAAATGAGGTCATGTTACAGTTAACCGAGACCTTTGGCGGCGTATCGACTCCCTATGACGCTTCTATGCTTTCAGACGGAACTTTGCGGGCGCTGGCCATTGTCGCGGCCCTGCTCTCAGCGCCGGAACAGAGTTTAGTCGTCATTGAAGAAATTGATAATGGTATCCATCCCAGTCGAGCAGAAGATTTACTCAAACGCGTTGCTAACATTGCCAAGAATCGCCATCTACGGGTCTTAATGAGTAGCCATAATCCGGCGCTTCTCGACGGCTTACCGGAGGAAGCGATTCCTGAAACCGTATTTTGTTATCGAAGTCTCCAAGATGGTTCCAGTCAATTAGTTCGGTTAAAGGATATTGCCGACTATCCAGAACTGGTGGCTCAAGGCTCCCTAGGATTCCTGATGACTTGCGGACTACTAGATCGTTTTGTTAAAAACCATCCCGGAGCGGAAGCCAAGAAAAAGAAAGCCATGGATTGGCTCAATTCTCTGGTAGCTTTAGGGGAATAAAGAGAATGAAAATCGTGGCGATCATTGACACATCTATATTGTGCAATATCCTCAATATTCCCCATATGAACGGAGAACGTAAGCGAGTCCTTGAAAAATGGAGAGAATTACTGGATCAAAACGCTAGTTTCCTTTTGCCGATGGCTACAATTTATGAAACAGGAAATCATATCGCTCATCTTCGGGATGGTCATCAACGACGTTGGTGGGCTGAATTGTTCGTTATTCAAGTGAAGCAATCCATAGACGGAGAAGCGCCGTGGCAACTGATTCAACTGCCTGATACAAGAGAGATCGGAGAATGGCTCAAGGATTTTCCCGATTCGGCAATGCGCGGCGCCGGTATGGGAGATTTATCAATTATCAAGGCCCATTCAAGTCCGAAGTGCACCAGGGCCTGACTGAGAGAAGAATACCTCATAGGGGGTACAGTAGTCAAGAGATTTACGGGGGCGGTGGTTGAGTAAATTTGTTGCGTGTAATACTTCAGACTGTTTGACTAGTTT